>NZ_JBHIQZ010000001.1:0-251781 GCF_042196865.1 Bartonella sp. AC130YNZD | reverse complement strand
GTATATATCTTTTTTTGGAGGAAGAGGTTCTAAAAAGTTATCCCCGCTAGGATAAGTTGATCATTTATCTCTTTCTCCTTTTTCAAAATCAAAAATTTTTACTATTTTCGAACTCCTTTACATCTTTAAAAAATGAAGATTAATGGCACTAAAGATAAATAATTAAAATATTTATTTCGTATATAAATTATTATTTATGTAAATTTAAAAACTCCAATTACCTTATTTTAAAAACACTTTTTATAACATAAACAAATAGTTTTTGCCTATTGTCCAGATTCATTTTCCAAGTTAGCATAGGAAGACATCTCATTAAAAAAGCTTTCTCTATGGACAAAGAAGAAGAAATGGCAAAAATCTATACAAATGATAGTAAACATGAAAAATATCAAAATAAATTAGAATATTTTTTCGACCAACAACGTAAATATGAGCAAGAATTTAGTAATACATTGGAGGCAAAAAAAATACATGATGTGCGAAGTGATTTGTACAATTATCTTCGTGATATTGGACAAAATGGTGATATATCGTTACTCATCAGTAGTGAGCGCTCTTTAACAGAAAATGATTTTATCCGGTACGGTAACAGCAAAACGATGATAAAAAGTTTTAAGAATGCTTTAGCTTATATAGATGTCATTGAAAACCATATAGCTCTTGTTAGTGATCCTGTACAATACCAATTTATAAATAAAACACACAGCTTACCCAAAAACCGAAAAGGTGGATTGCCTTATGATGAGGGGCGTAAAGCAATGGTATGGCATTATAAATGGCTAGAAGATACAGGATTATACATTTCAACCTCAATTGAATTATCAATCAACGAAGCACGAAAAGATAATATGAAAGTAATTCAAAGACTTTACGAACAAATGCAAGCAAAAGCTATCGATATAGATTTTTCATAATATTGGATAGGTAATTTTCAAACTCACAATATTAGTATAGTACACTGAAAATATGCCATATTAGTATGCAATACGTTTTAATTTTTTATCTACTTTTTTCTTAAGTTCATAGTACCGAATGATAAAAATACGTAAATCAATCGCTCTAATTGTTGCAGTATAGCGTTCGTAGTAATCTATGTCATCTATATTTCGGCGACCATAATATCCAAAATCCCATATGACAATCAATCCGCAATCATACAAACGCGAGAGAATTGTACTAATACGACCTGGACTAAGAGAGCCAAAACTAATTTCTTGATTTGTTCTAAGAGTGATAGGAAATCCACCTTTTTTAAATTCTTTATCAGGTATTATTGCTAATAAGTTGGTAAGAATAACAGCTTCTGAATCAGAAATTAAATCAATCATGGGTAATTTAGAAGCTAATCTATATAGTCTATCGCGGCTTACTGTTTTATATTCAACATTCTCTGCTATTTTCTGATATTCTAGATGTTGTGCAGTTAACCGTCGCCCTATTATTTTCTTTGTTTTATCCATTTATTTTTTTCACTTTAATAAGATTTTTTATGCAAATTTTGACATTGTTAGATCTTTTAACGTTTTATTGAGTTCAAACTCAAACAAAGAGCTTTTTTCTTCGTTTAGCTTTATTTTCTGATTTTTTTCTAAGTTTAAACTATTTATTTCTTCTTGATCAGCTTGCTTCAGCAAAGCATAGAGTGACCGTTCTAGGTATAATTCTCCTCGAGTTTCTTTATCAATCATGCCGCGCAGATATCCACCTGGTGATTTTACAAGTCCTCTAGCATATTTTTCAAAAATGATAGCAATAGCCAGAGCTGTTTTTTTAAATCCCATAATTTTTGTAGCTTGTTCAGCGGCATGTTCTGAAACTTTAATCATTCTGTACATAGGATACATAGAATGTACCAAATCGCTTTCTGTTTGGAATGTAGCTTGCCAGCGGGTTTTGTATATTTTGCCACTAGGTTTTGTACCAATTCATTTTTTTTCACAGGGTCTTCAAAGGCGGTTTTCTGGGCTTTCACAGACTTTTCAAAATTTTTCACAGGGTTTTCACAGACCTTTCAAAGCCTTCTCTCATTTTTACCTTTGAAACGCTCTTTTTTCTAATTTTTACTATTTTTCGCTCTTTTTTACAATTTTAGGTGTCAAAATCTATTTTGACAAAACGCGCTTTTAATGCTAAATTTTATACATAAAAACAACGAATTATCACGTATTCCTACCTAATCCCACCTTTTCCCACTTAGTACAAAACCTAGTGTCAAACTACATTGTAGCTGTGTATGTAGCTTGCCAACGGGTGTAGCTTGCCAACGGGTTTTGTATATTTTGCCACTAGGTTTTGTATCAATTTATTTTTTTTCAAAGTTTTTCTAAGATTCGTAATTTCTTATGAAGCATCTATTGGATTGGGGGCTTAGATCTAAGATAATAATTTTTAACTTAGACGGATTTTTACAGCCCCCGTATAAAAGATTAATTAGAAATGATGAGCAATGACAAGAAAAACAAATGTTAAACAAATCAAAAATTGACTTATCATTAGAGAATAATTTTTGTTCAAAAGTACGTTTTTTACCAAAATTGTGCCCTAAAATGAAGGTTGTTGATTTTTCAAATGGCGTGTCTTCTATTAATTCAACATTCGCTTCAGATACATTCAATATTATCTCTTCTAAAATTTACAAGAAACTATACCTGTAGAGCAGGCAAAATCTATAATCGCTTCCTTTAATGCGCAGAAACTACCTTTAGTTTAGTGGGTTGGACCTCATTCATCTCATTATAAAGTTGATGAAGTTCTCTTATCTATTGGCTTAGAGCATGTTGAAACAGAGGTAGGAATGGCAGCTTTAGCGCAAGATATAGACTCACATGTTACTTTTATGCCAGATAGCTTCAAAATCAAGGAAGTTGAATCACTTCAAGATTTTAGAGATTATGGAAATGTTATGGCATCAGTCTTCGAGCCTTTTAATGAAGAAGCAGTTATATTTTATGAAACAATAGGCCGTTGTTATAAAAAAGACTCTGATGTAGAGATGTTCGTTGGTTATATAAATAACAATCCTATAGCAATATGTTTTTGTATTAAAGCGGATGGGATTGGTGGATTGTATGATATTGTCACCAAGCCAGATTTTCAGAAAAAAGGTATTGGGACATTCATGACAAAAATTGCTATTGAGCATTTAAAAAGAAAGAGATGTCATGTTATTGGTATGCAAGCCTCTCACGAGGGAATTAGCATTTATAAAAAATTGGGCTTTACAAACTTTGGTGAATTTAAAATTTATTCCAATAAACACATAGTGGTTTAGCTCTGAATTCTTTTTTGCTCATCAATTAAAAGAATTTATTATTTTCAGCAGAACTCAAATATGATCAAGCAATCGATATAACCAAGGAAGCTTGGCCAATCGCCTTTAATACTGATAGTGAAAAGCTAAAATCAGTTTTACAAACATAATTGTTTCAAATGGCTCACTCAAATTTTCTCATTTTTACTTTGTCTTAAATAAAGATATCTATCACAAATCTAAGTTGAACAAATGTAATTTTTTATATGATCGATAATCTACTGTCTGTTACTGATATTTATGAAGAGCTCGAAAGCAAACATTTAAAACGACAGTTGCATCATAATTTGTTAGATGGTTAGTCTGTTAGTTAATTAATAGAAAAAATTTTCGCTTTATAAAATAACCAAAGGAGCTTAAAAAATCTTTCAAAGATCATTTAAAGGTCCTTTATGTGTATTGTTTCTTTTTCTATGTCACAGTTGATGATGAAAAATCCCTCACGCTAATTGTAATTATTTTCAAACGAAATAAACTGTTTTCACCTATTATTTAGAGTAAATTAAGTTTTTGGAATTTCTGGCACATCATTTGAAATGACAAAAGAAATTTTCCCCTTGTACTTGTGCAAACAGCGTGGACATTATTTGATAATCCTCTTTCTTGAACAAATTCTTATCCAGAATAATCTTCAACACAAAAATAAATTAATAACTTGATTTATAAAGATAATTTATCATTATTTATATTGAGCAAGCGTCTCAAATATCATAGGATTATCTCATTTCAAATCTCTATACATTAAAATCACTCACAATCATCTGCTCACGCATAACAGGAAAAATTGAGGCATCAATAAAATTCACTTGAAGAAAGGAATAAAAACTCTTCTTCTGAACGCTCTGAAATACCAAAGATTATCGCAACATTGGGAGCTAAAATAGTATAGGGAGGTACCCCTTTCACCTTGAAAAGGTAAAAATGGGAAGCATAATAGCTTTATACACTTCATAGAGGCTTTAGACCATTCACGAACGTTATTATAAAATGGATGTGACACACTTTGAGAGAAATCTCTTTAAAATAGACATGTGAATTAACAATATAAGTGCATTCTATTTTACATAAGGAACATAACTTCAAATCAAGATAAGGTAACATAAGGTGTTGAAACCGTCATAGTGCACAATAAAATCAGACTATTTTAAATGTTTAATGGTAACATCTGCTAAACAACAGAATAAAAATTCAATTTTGAAAAGATTAAACCATACGCTACAGGTCTATTGAAACTCCGAATGGCTACTCATATGAAACGCCAATAATTCCATAAAGCAGTTCCATAAAAAAGGATAATGAGGTTGTAATATCGGAAAAAAATTTACCACATCACCTGAAAGATCATTAATAATTCCATCAGGAAGTATCAATTTCTATTTAGAAAACCCTATCCATGCTGACAAAAACTATGTAAATGTTAGATATATAATAATTTTGATGACGATTTTGGCTCACCCTGTTTTGCCACCAATATAAGAAACAGCGAATATAGCGGGATCCGCCAGCTTTAATATCGCCTTGTAAAAGGTCTTTCCCTCTACTCTTTTTGCTATCAAATCCTGATTTTACAATTCCTTGCTCTCTTTTTTATACTCAAAATTGCCTCTGAAACAGGATAGATTAATCGTAAAAAATATATAAAAGAAGCAAATTATAACATTTTTTCTTATCCTTCTTAATACAAAATAACTGTTAAGCTACAATGCGCTAACACTTATCAGTCATAAGTCCAAAACATCATATAATGACGAAACAAATTCATAGAGTGAAGATTTTTCACAATCAATCGTTGTATTAATCTTTCCATAATGCATAAAAATGATGAAGCGGCCCTCGCCCTTTCCCTACTTTTAAAGCATCTGAAGCAGTTAAAGCGCCATGCAAATAATCTTTTGCTTGTTTAACAGCGCAATCCAAAGGTTGAGTAGGTAACAGAGCTGCAATGGCAGCAGAAATGGTACACCCTGTCCCATGATCATGAGTGGTTGAAAGACGAGAAGCTTCAAGTATAAAAAGGTTTTCACAATCACAATAAAGATCTGGACTAGAACAATCGTAATTTTCTGTGCTATTTTTGGTAAGCGTATTCAAATGTCCCCCTTTTAACAAAACTGCATGACACCCTAGCGCCAAGAGTCGTGGAGCATATTGATACATAGTCTCTAAAGACCATTGCACTTCACCCCCCAATAACAGTGCAGCTTCAGGCAAATTTGGCGTGATCAAAGTTGACATCGGCACAAGAACATCACGCATAATTTCAATTGCATCAGACTTTAAAAGAACATCACCACTTTTTGCAACCATAACCGGATCAAAAACAATGAAACGCACTTTATGATAAGCAAGACGTTCTGCAATAACCTGTGCAATCTGAGCATTTGCAACCATACCAATTTTAACGGCATCAACATGGATATCCTCAAAAACAGAATCAATTTGATCTGCAACAAAAGAAGCATCTAATGCCTGAAAAGAACGCACACCCTGAGTATTTTGTGCAACAACAGCTGTAACCACACTCATACCATAAGTTTTCATAGCTGAAAAAACCTTCAAATCCGCCTGCATTCCAGCGCCACCAGAAGGATCTGTTCCCGCAATAGATAAAATCCGTGGAATAAAAAGTTTATCTTTTTGTAATTCCATTAACCTCTTTCCTTCTGTTTTTAAATATCGGAAAATGAGTTACCGAAAAAATAGATGCTTGAGAAAACATAAAGAAGATGTTTTCTCATGTGAATTATATTATATATGAAGTCTTCTTATAGATATAAAATGGAAAATGTAGTGCTTATCCTTCGTTCTATTCTTTTTACGTTCGCTTTTTATACAACAACTTTCATACAAATGATTCTTTACGCTCCCGTTTATTTTTTAATGCCCCGCAAAAAGGCATGGATTGTCCCTAAAACATGGGCACGCGTTACACTCTTTTTGCAAAAATACATCGCAGGCACAAGTTATGAGATTGAAGGTTTAGAAAATCTTCCCAAAGGCCCCTATATCATTGCTCCAAAGCATCAATCAGCTTGGGAAACTTTCAGTCTTGTTCCTTATTTTGATGATCCCACTCTCATTTTAAAACGTGAATTGATGTGGATTCCATTGTTTGGCTGGTATATGGCAAAAACGCAAATTATCCCCATTAACCGCACAACACCCATCAAAGCTTTAAAAATGATTATACAAAAAGCAAAAGAGAAAGTAAAACAAGGGCGCCAAATCTTGATTTTTCCCGAAGGAACACGCCGACAACCCGGTCAAGAACCAGATTATAAGTCAGGAATTGTCGCGCTCTATAATGAATTAGGACTTCAAGTTGTCCCTATTGCACACAATGCGGGTTTATATTGGCCACGCAATAATTTTCGCCGCTATCCCGGAACAATTCGTGTCCGTATTCTTCCCCCGATAGAAGCGGGTTTAAGCAAACGTGATTTTCTAGATCAACTTGTCCAAAAAACTGAAAAAGCGTGTGATGAACTGCTTCTCTTAGCAGCTCAAGATCCTACCCCTCCTCCTATGCCACCATACGCTGTTCAGAAACTTCAAAAACTAAATCATCATGAAACAATGCACTAATTGATAAGAATAATGCATAACTTTGTATATTGAGCGGAGTATAGGGAACAAAAATATAAGAAAGATACTTCAAACTTTCTAATTCAAAATTATAAAACACATGTACATGATAAGAAATAATCAATGTGTAAATTTTTTTGAAAAAGAATTCTTCCTCTCTTTAAAATCATTTAAATAACATACATCTCATTGACTTATAAGGATGTTTTAGCGTTATTCAACTTGAATGAGAACCCTGAATACCGTAAGATTCTCTCATTTCAAATCTATTCTAGGTTGAATCAATTAGAATCATTTTCTTACACATTACAAGCGGGGATATCTGTGTGAATAAAACGATACAAGAAAAGATTAAAATGCTTTTTACGAACCGTCTCAAGTGCCAAGGGCTATCCTAACAGGAGAGCAAGAAAAATGCATGATTATGCAGATTCATTCCTTTCTGAGAAATTCAATCCCTCCAAGAACATGAAATCTTGTACAATCTTCATTATTTAAAAAGTATTTCTTGAGATACTTAAGTCATCAAACCAAATTCAAGGGGAAAATAAAAATGAGTGTTGGTTTTTATCCCACAGACACAACGGATACAGCAATTAACCATCTTTCCTCCCTATCCTAGACTTAAAAGCTTTGTGTGCTACATTAAAACAATTCTAAATAACGAATAAGAGGGAACTAGATTTAAATTAATGCAACGTCTCTTCTATAATTTATTTTTTTCTGTGATTTTGAGTTTATCCAGCGCTGTTGCTTTAGCGCAGCCTTTTATTTCTGTTGATGTTACAACGAGGCGTATCTTAAAACATAATCAAGCTTTTGAGCGTTGGTATCCTGCTTCCTTGACAAAATTAATGACCGCTTATGTTATTTTTCGTGCCATGAGCCGAGGAGAAGTTTCACCAAACAAACATATCACCATCAGCGAATACGCCGCAAAAGCTCCCTCATATCGTTCAGGCTATAAAGCTGGTTCTGTACTCACACTTGATACAGCCTTAAGTATCACCATGGTTAAATCTACCAATGATTTAGCCATTGCCATGAGTGAAGCTGTTGCGGGTTCACAGAAAGATTTTGTACATAAAATGAATAGCGAAGCTAAACGTTTAGGCATGTTTGGCACCCATTTTGCGAACGCAAGTGGTTTACCAGATCCTCAAAACTATTCCACGGCACGCGATATTGCTCTTTTAGCCGTTCAAATACGTAGAGAATTTCCACAATATGCTCATTATTTTTCTATTCCAGCCATTGATTTTGGTAATAATCGAAAAATCCAACATAACTCAAACAACCTCATTGGCCGTTTTTATGGGATAGACGGTATGAAAACAGGCTTTATTTGTGCCTCTGGTTTTAATCTTGTTGCTTCAGCCACCCGCAATAAACGTACAATTATTGCTGTCATTCTAGGTGCTAACAACATAAGTGAAAGAGAAGAAAAAGCTGCACAACTTCTTGAAATAGGATTTTTGCACCAAGGAACCCCCCAATTAACACTAGCAACATTAAAACCTTATGGGAGCAACATAACAAAAGCCAACAATATGAGACAACAAACATGCACACCTGAAGCCATAAAAATGCATGCAAAATCATATGATGATCAAGGAAATATTATTCTCACCTCACCTTTTATCACTGCTCCACCTTCTTTTTCTCATCCTTTATCAGTACACCTCATTCGTACGCCACAAACACCTAAAATGACAGTAAAACCACTAAGAAAACCCTATATTCCGTATAAAAGGCACGCAAACCATTCTATAAAAAGCCATAGATCATAATCTACAATTAATTATAATACTTTGATTTATAATGATAATTAATTATTTTGTACCTTATGTCAAAACCACAAGTATTGTAAGATTCTCTCATTTCAAATCTGTATTTGTTGAATCAATAAAACCAGTCTCTTGCGCGCCACAAGGTGGATGAACATGTAGATAAAATAATTAAAACAAGGAATAAAAATCCTTCCTATAAGTCCTTTCAAGAACCAAGAATTATCATAACATTGATGCTAAAAAGTGTATAATATACCCACGTGCACCTACCTTTATAAGCGTAAAGATAGTGGTACAATGGATCTCATGAGGGATTAACCATTACATCCCTCACGGACATCATTATAAATTGGTTAGACATACTGAGATATATTTTTTAAAAACAAAACTATGATTGATGATTAACATGAAAATAAAGCGCATCCCTCTCACGCTTATTACGGGTTTTTTAGGCTCTGGCAAAACAACTTTGCTCAACCGTATGCTACAAGACCCTCTTCTAACAGAATGTGCTGTTATCATCAATGAATTCGGCGAAATCAGTATTGACCACCTTCTGGTTGAAAAAACAACAGAAGGAATTATTGAGCTTGCCAATGGTTGCTTATGCTGCAATTTACGCAGTGATCTCATCGACACATTAATTGATTTAATAAATCGCGTTCAGACAGGACAGATCAAACAACTCCATCATATTATCATTGAAACCACAGGGATGGCTGATCCCGCCCCTATTTTACAAATACTTTTAAGCCACCCATTGTTTATTCAAACATTGTCCATAAATGCTGTTCTTGCAACATTTGATACATTAAGCCCACTTTCCATATGTGAGCGCTATCCTGAAATATATAAACAATTAATATTTGCTGATAAAATCATTCTCACCAAAACAGATCTTAGAAACCCACAAACGCTTTCAGATGCACTCCTTAGCACACTTAAAACAATGAATCCTACAGCACAAATCATTGACGCCCATTCTAAAGATTTCTGTTCAAATCTATTAATAAATAACACATTATGGGATGAAAAAGTAGAAAATACAAAACTTAAACAAAATCTTACGACTACCCCACATGATCATAGCCCCCATAAAACCATTCGTACCTTTTCACTAAACTGTGAGGGTCCTGTTGATTACGCCACAATTGAGGCTTTTTTAGATCTCCTACAAGAGCGTTATGGTACAAAATTATTACGTATTAAAGCAATTATCGCATTACGTGATGACCCTTATCGCCCACTTGTATTACATGGCGTACAAACATTTTTTCATCCTCCCATAAGATTACCAGCATGGCCAAAAGGAATAAAACAAACACGTTTCGTCATCATTGCCGATGGTGTTGAAAAAGACGCAATACAAAAGCTCCTCAATGCTTTTTTTAATAAACCAGCAATAGATACTGCAGACAAAACAGCTCTCTTAGAAAATCCCCTGGTCATTCCAGGAATAAAATTTTAATTTTTTCTCCCCTTCAATGATATAACATTAAATTCATTAGCACCACCATCTTTATGCTTTTAAAGGAGCAAACCGGCACCATTACACACTTTGCTAATTCCCAATGTTGAAACAGCTCTTGGTACTTGAGACGGTTTGTAAAAAGCATTTTAGTCTTTCTTGCACAGTTTCACCCACGCGGCTATCCCCGCTTGTAACGTGCAAGCAAATGGTTTTAATTTATTCAACATGGAACGGCTTTGAAATGAGAGAAGCTTACGGTATTCAGGGTTCTAATTTGACTTAAAAAACTAAATTATCATTATAAATCAAATTGTTATGATACAAAATTTAATACCCATCAATCTGCAAATAGATTGTTTTCTCTCTAAATGCGCTTCATCTGCAAACCACTTCATGTGATTCATTTCACAGATCGATTGGCCAAATTCTTGGTTCTAAAATATTCTGCTCAACTCTATATTTATTCAAGCTAATTGAAATCAAAATCCCTGTTAAGAAAAAAACCAAAATTAGACAGAGGCAATATCGCATTTTAAAATATGTGAATGTATCTTATATAACAGCACGACAAGACAATATTTCACAGCATAAAAGAATAAAACTCTTTGAAAGAAATAAAAAGAGAGGTATATTTTATATTAACTTACTCTTCACTAAAAACGAAGATTGATACCAGTAACGATGTGCAAACAATCCAACTTCTTTGAGAAAATTCCTCTTGGCTTCCCACTTCATATAATTTACTTACATAAAGCTCTATGAAAAAACTCTGCGCTTTAAAATATTGACCACTCACTTAAACACCTTATGTGCAAGTTTTTGCATATCCTGTATGACCATTATTAAGTGATAGTGTTTACGGTGCAGTAGGATACAATACCACTCACTGCATTAGAGAAACTGAATTTTTATCAATATCGCGATTAAAAACGTAACGTTTTCCATAAACCTCAACAGTTGGAGGTTGACGATTTTTTTCAAAAAAATCATAACCTTTCTTAAGCATAATCCAGAATTGATAATGAGGATTCTTGCTATGGCGTGACATATTATCCTCGGTCATGCGGAAAGGAAAAGCCTGCAACTGAAACTCTCTTTGTCCTCCTTTAAAAGCATCCCGTGCAAACGCATAAATCTGAGCCATGTTCTTATCACTCATAGAATAACAACCTGCGGAAAAGCAAGAACCATGCACCATAAGATTGCTTCCTGTGCGACCATTTTCCTGATCATAAAGGTTAGGAAATCCTATATTAAAAGAGAGATAATATTTTGAATAAGGATTCATTTGGTTTGCGCTAATAGTATAAAAACCCTCTGGTGTCTGAAGATCCCCTTCTTTATATTTAGGTCCAAGCTTACCAGACCATTTGCAAATGCCATAGCGAGCAACCAAGATAAAAGGTCCTGAACGAGATTGCTTCCAAACTTCAGCAAGATTTTCTTCCTTAAAAAACCGCATCATAATCGGTGCATAGGGATCTATATCATACAGAACCATTCTATTTTTGATTTCTTGCGGCAACGGCTGCTCAACTTTAGCGCGAATAGAGGCTGGTAATCTTCCTTCACATGCTGTCAATAGTCCCATTACAAACAACACACACACAGCGAGGAATCTGCTAAATGTCATCGAATAAAACTCCAATCCAACACCCCTCACAAAAAATAACCTATGTTAGAGATCGACCAATTTGAAGGTATTTTTCCCTTCGCTCTTGTTTAAGCACTTGACCATCTTTTCCAGCCATAGCTTTTAAAGCCTCTGAAATAACATCACCCGTTGCATCAATGACAATCTCTTTGCCACGATGTGCTCCCCCTAAAGGTTCCGAAATAATGCCATCAATAATCTTTAAGCGATACAAATCTTGAGCGGTAATACGCATATTCATTGCAGCATCTTTTGCACGAGCTGGATCACGCCATAAGATAGAAGCTGCTCCTTCTGGTGAAATAACAGAGTAAATTGCGTGCTCCAACATATAAACTTTGTTGGCAGCCGCGATTGCTATCGCCCCTCCAGAACCGCCTTCTCCAATAACAACGGAAACCACAGGAACTTTCAAACGCAAAGTTGTAGCTGTTGATTGAGCAATTGCTTCCGCTTGCCCACGTTCTTCAGCGCTTACCCCAGGATAAGCACCTGCTGTATCAATAAAAGTGAGGAGTGGCAAACCAAAGCGGTCAGCCATTTCCATAATACGTACAGCTTTACGATAGCCTTCTGGACGTGCAGAACCAAAATTATAGCGCAAACGTGTTTGCGTATCGTGACCTTTCTCTTGACCGATATAAGCAATGGCCTCACCTTTAAAGCGTGCAAACCCCGCTTGAATAGCCTCATCTTCAGCAAACTTGCGATCTCCGGCCAAAGGCGTAACATCACTCAATAGGCGTTTAGAATAGTCCATAAAATGGGGACGATCCGGATGACGAGCGACTTGTGTTTTTTGCCACGGCGATAATTTTTTATAAATATCGCGCAACGCTGTTTGGGAACGCGTTTCAAGACGAGCAATCTCGTCACTCATATCAAGACTGCCTTTTTCCTGAGAAATTTTTTTTAATTCAAGAATTTTCCCATCAAGATCAGCAACTGGTTTTTCAAAATCAAGATAATTATACATTTGTATCAACTCATTCAGTGTCACTTATACACTTATAATTTGCTTTATAAAGTCTTTTTCAAAAACATCACCTTTTCTTTAACGAGCCTTTTGCTCATCGGCAAGTGGATGATGCTCATTGACTAAACGATAAAGTCCCTCTTCCAACACATGGGTATAAATCTGAGTGGTAGCAATATCAGAATGACCTAACAAATGTTGAACGGCACGCAAATCAGCACCATTTTGCAAAAGATGACTAGCAAAAGCATGACGCAACACATGGGGAGAAAAGCTATCACTTCCTATCCCTGCTCTTCTAGCGAGATTTTTCAACTCTCGTGCAACGACTTGACGAGCAATATATCCTGTCTCGGAATGCGCAGGAAAAAGATAAGAACTCGTAGCATCCTTTCCCTGATCACGCAAGTTTAACCACTGTGAAAGAACTTGGCATGCTTTTTTTGATAACAGCACCATTCGTTCTTTTTTGCCCTTACCACGAACCAAAACGCTGTATTCCTTCCTTCGAACAGACTGAACCGGCAGACTCACCAACTCACTAATACGTAACCCTGTTGCATAAAGCATTTCAATCAATAGCTGAAGACGCAGTGCACGGAAATAACCTTTGGACCCATAGTCTGCTTGATTGACTTCTAACTCCGCAAAATCAAGCAATTTTATCACTGCATCTTCACTCATGATTCTGGGCAAAGGACGCCTCTGACGAGGTGCATCAATATCATGAGAGGGATCATCTGCTCTCAACCCTTCAGCATAAAGGAATTGATAAAACTGACGCAAAGTTGATAAACGGCGCGCTTGCGACGATGCCGCAAAACCAAAAGTATGCATAAGCGACAAAAGGGTAATTAAATCTTCTTTTTGTGCTGAAAAAAGCGAAACAGAGTGTGAAGACAATTCGTCTTGTGCCCACTGCAAATCATGCTGATAAGCCGCAAGCGTATGAGACGAAGCCCCTCTCTCCGCACTCATCATCTCAAGAAAATGATCTATCACAGCACCACTTTTCATTTCATTGATTCGCTTCCGTAGAAAGATTCCATGAATCCAAGGGAACATCAATGTACATATCCACAGTTACTGGTTCAACCCAAACCACAAGAGCACCCATTATAATGAAAAGAACAGAAAGCAAAATGAAAAGAATCATCAAAAATCTAGTCAATGTTGGCATAAAACAATAACCTACCCAAAAATATTCTATCTCGTATTATGCCTCACAAAGATTAACAGGAATTGACTTTAAGATGGATAAATGCCGAAATAAAGTTATGAAAAGCAATCGACCAAAACGCGTCCCCATAACACAAATAAAGAATCAGCTCTTATCGTCCCTTGATAAAAGAGCACTTGTCCTTGTTGGTCTTATGGGGGCAGGCAAATCAGTGATCGGAAAACGCGTCGCCACCATGCTCCGTTTACCTTTTTATGATTCTGACCAAGAAATTGAAAAAGCTGCACAAATGACAATTACGGAACTCTTTGAAATTTATGGTGAATCCGAATTTCGTGCTCTTGAACAGCGTGTTATTCTAAACCTCATGAAAAAAAATCCCCTTGTTTTAGCAACAGGTGGTGGTGCCTATATAAATGAAAATATCCGAAAAGCCATTCACAAAAATGGTATATCCATATGGCTAAAAGTCGATCTTGATATCCTCATGCAACGTGTCTCAAAGCACCCGACACGTCCCTTGCTTCAAACAGCCAATCCTAAAGAAACCATGCAAAAACTCATGGAACAGCGTTATCCTATCTATGCAAAGGCAAACTTAACAATTAACAGTCATAAAGAAAGCCGTCATACCGTAGCACGAAATGTTATACGATCCGTACAGCACTACCTATACACAGAAATTAACAATAGGGATAACCAGCATGCAAACCAAAACCGTCACTGTTAAACTGGACAAACACTGTTACGATATCATCATTGGTCCGGGTCTGATTACACAAGCTGCTTCACAAATTAAACATGCTCTTAATAAAAAAGATCCTCATCAAACGCGCTTGGCGCTTGTTACAGATACAAATGTTGCTTCCCTTCATTTGGAGATATTGCAAGCAGAATTAACAAAAAATAAAATTCATACTGTCCCTATTATTGTAGAAGCGGGAGAACAATCAAAATCATTTTCAACCCTGCAAGTTGTCATCGATCAAATTCTTGCTGCGCGTTTAGAAAGAGGCGACTGTGTTATTGCTTTTGGCGGTGGTGTCATTGGCGATCTAGCAGGATTTGCGGCAAGTATAATCCGCCGTGGTATGAACTTCATTCAAATGCCCACAACGCTTCTTGCACAAATTGATTCCTCTGTTGGTGGAAAAACTGGAATCAATAGCCAATATGGCAAAAATCTTATCGGTGCTTTTTATCAACCACAATGCGTTATTGCTGATACGTGTCTTCTTGATACCCTGCCGCCGCGCGAATTTCGCGCTGGCTACGCAGAAATAGTAAAATACGGTCTCATTAACCAACCTGACTTTTTTGAGTGGCTTGAAAAAAATGGGCAGAAAATTTTCTCTAATGGCCCTATGCGAACAGAGGCCATTGTTCGCTCATGCCAATTTAAAGCTGACATTGTAGCACGCGATGAGTACGAAACGGGAGAGCGTGCACTCTTAAATTTTGGCCATACATTTGGACACATGCTTGAAACAGCAACCGCTTATGACTCCAACCGTTTAATCCATGGCGAAAGCGTAGCAATTGGGATGATTCTAGCTCATCAATTCTCTGCTCAATTAAATTTAATAAGCCCCACGCTTACACAACGCATTGAAGCGCACTTCAAATTTATAGGATTGCCTACACAATTAAAGGATATCCCAGGGGGTCTACCAGATGCTGAAACTTTAATGACTCTCATTGCCCAAGATAAAAAAGTTTCGCAAAACAATTTGACTTTCATCTTAACACGCGGACTTGGCCAATCATTTATTGCAAAAAATGTTTCACCAGATGCAGTTTTATCCTTTTTGGAACAAAAATTAACAGAAATTCGTTAATTCATATTGAATATAATTGATTCGTTTTTATACTTCTATTAAAGATTAAATATGATGATGTCTGCGTAGCTCAGTAGGATAGAGCACAGGATTCCTAAAGAAATTGGGCACTTTGAGGAGAAATCCTCAAAGTGAATCTGCTCAAATTCGGGGAAAGCTTCATGGGCGACTATATGCCAATCCCGAGCCAAGTCTCTTTTCAAATGAGAGAAAGGTGTAGAGACTGAACGGGCAGCACCTAAAGAGCAAAAGCTTTAAGGTGAAGAGACAGTCCAGACCACAAACAGCCGATAAGGCTGGCGGTGAAAATCGAAGTGGTATGAATCCTGGGGTCGCAGGTTCGAATCCTGCCGTAGACACCATCGTATCAGTCAAATTATTCTTTGTGCACAATATTAGGAATATAGGGAAGCATCATGAAAAAAACTTTGCACATTTTAGGATTTTTCACCGCTTTAAGTTTATCACTCTTCAGCTCAAACAATAGCTTAGCTGGTTCTTTAATCATTGAAGTACCAGACAATCCAGAGCCCAAAACAGAGACCATTACCTATCAGTGTGATACTGAAACAGGTAAAGAGCGCGTAGAGGCAGTTTATCTTAATGCTGACAATATTTCGTTGGTTGATTTCAAATGGAACGGTGATCGTGTCATTGCTGCTAATGTCATCGCGGCAACAGGAGCAAAATTTGCAGGAGCTCAGTACATCTGGTGGGAGAAGAACAAAGAAGTCACGCTTTATGACCTTGCTCAGGATCCAGAAGAAAAAAAACCTATCCTATGTAAAGATGAGTCAACATTATTATTTTAAATAACACGGGAAATATTATGAAAAAAATTTCTTTTACTAAACAATTTTTCATTACTTTAAGTGTGTTCCTTCTCGGTTCAATTAATGCATTAGCAAGTTCTTTAGTCATTGAAGTACCAAATGATCCAGAACCAACAACAGAGACCGTCTCCTATCAATGCGACATGGGAACAAGCAAAGAGCATGTTGAGGCAACTTATCATAATGCTGGCAATATTGCGCTTGTTGATTTAAAATGGAACGGTAAGCGCATCGTTGGTTCTAATGTAATTGCCGCTTCTGGAGGAAAATATGTGGGTGGTCAATACATTTGGTGGATAACTAAAAATGAAGCCATATTTTACGATCTTATTAATGATCCAAAAGAAGAAAAGCCCATCCACTGTGTAGAAGAAAAAAGCACAGAATAAAGAAGGTTCTTACATTTCAAGAACCGCGCTGGCTCTCATCTCTTGATGTTCCTTCTGACGTGGGTAACTTTTCCTCCGTCTGGTGTAATAAAAGAGCCAGCGGTTTTTCTGACTGTTCTTCTGAATGATGTCGATAAGCTGCTGTATGTGAGAGCAACATAGAAGCTACCGGCGCTGTTAAAAATAAAAAAAACATTAGCAACACTTCATGAAAAACAAAATAATGGTCCACAAATATTGAATAAAGAAATGAAGAAATAAGAATACTACCAACGCCCCAACTCGTACATACTGAAAGCATATGCAAACGCTTATAAAAATTGGAAAAACGCACCAAACCTATCGTTGCGATCAATGTCAATCCAGACCCTAATATTAAGAAAACTGTGATAGCAATAGCAACCACAAGCGATATATCATCTTTCATTCAATAATCTCCCCCCGCATAAGAAATTTCGCCAAAGCGATGCTTGAGACAGATCCCAACAATCCAATAATGAGAGCTGCGACAAAATAAGTGGTTGTTCCTGAACGAATATCGAATGTAAGAAACAAAAGAATAGTAGTTATATAAAGGGCATCCAAACCAACAATTCTATCCTGCGCCCGTGGACCACAAATCAACCGAAACAGCGCGAAAATCACCGCTAAACTTAAAAAAAACTGTGAAAAGAAAAGCCCCCAATAAAGAATCACCATACTCATAAAAAAATCTCCAAAAGCAATTGCTCATACCGTTTTTTGATCAACTGTTTGTAATCATATCCATTTTTTAAATTTAAGACATGAAGCAAAAGTTCACCCTTTTTACTATTATAGGCAACCCAAGCAGTTCCAGGGGTTGCCGAAAGGATACATGCTAAAATAGCCAAAGCAGTGCGATTATGAAGCAGAAGAGGTACTACAATAAAACCAGATTTCTGCTCTCGAGACCTTTTTGTTAAAACAAACCAAGTCACCGAAACATTTGAGAATATAGAATCTATAAATACTCGAAAAACGAGACGAAAAACCGCACTCCAGCTTTTAATAACAGCCTTCTCCGGCTCCAGAAGCCGTATCATCCAACCACAAAACAAAGCGGTTAAAATCCCTAAAAGCAATTGCCCTAAACTAAAACCATTTAAAATAAGCCACATAAGGACAATGACACCACTGAAAAAAGGGGAAGGACAAAAACGATTCATTTACTCACCTCCCTATTTTCGAGAGAAAAATCCGTTAAAACGCTCCCAATATAGTTTTGAGGTTCATATAAAGTCTTAGCAGTTTCAGACATATAATGACTAACAGGACTAGCTACAATTGTTATAAGAAAACACAAAGCAAGGAGAACGGCAATAGGCGCAAATTCTATCACTTGCACACGGGGAATACGCCCTTCAAGAGAAACCCAAAAAGTTCGGATACCCGTTCGTGTCAATGCAATCAAAGCCGCAAAACCAGAGAGAGTGACAAAAACTACAAAAAGCCAATCTTGGTAAACCGGTAGAGAGGCAGAAAAATCCTCTCTACTGTGGTTTAAAATTGCCATGAACATCATAAATTTAGCAACAAAACCAGAAAAAGGCGGCAATCCAATAATCAAAATGGCACAGATACCAAAACAAGCTCCAAGAATTGCCAAGGTTACTGGAAAATAGATGCCAACTTCATCTTCTTCCTCCTCTTCATCGTCACCATACACCTCCATTGTGACAGCAAGAACATTAGCAGCCACATCTTGACAGCGTTCAACCAACTCTACCAAAAGAAAAAAAGCTCCCAGTGCTAAAGTTGAAGAAACAATATAAAAAAGTGCGCCTGCTGTCAGTGCTGCATTGCCTATCCCGATCGCAGTCAACAATGTACCAGAAGAGACAAGGACACTATAAGCTGCCAAACGCACCAAAACTTGGCTTGCCAATACCCCAATAAAACCAACAATCATAGTGGCAAGCCCACCATAAAACAAAACCGTATGACCAAAATGGTTAAAATATTCACTTTCAGAACCAAACCATAGCAACGTTAAACGTAAAATAATATAAATACCCACCTTGCTCAAAAGTGCAAAAGAAGCTCCAACTGGCGCTACTGCTGCACTGTAAGTTGGCACCAACCAAAAATTAAGCGGCCACATACCCGCTTTAAGCAAAAAAGCAATACCTAAAAGTGCAACACCTATTTCGAACAAAACAATATCTGTAGAAGATATATATTTTATTTTAACAGCCAAATCGGCCATATTAAGAGTACCAACGACTCCATAAATGAGCGCTATACCAACTAAAAAGAATAATGAAGCAACAAGATTAACCACGACATAATGCAACCCTGCGCGCACGCGTGTTTGACCAGAACCATGCAAAGCAAGCCCATAGGAAGCTGTTAACATAACTTCAAAAAACACAAATAAATTAAATAAATCACCAGTCAAAAAAGCACCATTTATCCCCACCATAAAAAATTGCATTAGTGACTGAAAATGAGAACCAGCTTTGTACCAATGAGCCCGCGCAAAAACCAACACGCTAGTCACCAACAAGCTGGAAAGTAAAAGCATCATAGCGCTTAAGCGATCAAGGACTAAAACAATTCCAAAAGAAGACGGCCAATTACCAAGTCGATAAACATCGCAAGCCGGTGCTATTTCAAGAGTACGTATAATCAATAAAATGGCAGTAACGACCAACAGTCCCGCAGAAGAAAGACTGATGAATGATTTAAGTCTTGCACGACGTTCATCATAAAAAAGAAGAAGTGCTCCAGTGATTAACGGCAAAAGAATAGGCAAAATAAGGAGATGATGCACTCCTATTTCCATTATTGCACCTCACGTCCATCAACGTGATCAGAACCCGTTAAACCACGTGAAACCAACAAGATAACTAAAAATAAAGCTGTTGTTGCAAAACCAATCACAATTGCAGTTAAAACCAAGGCTTGTGGGAGAGGATCGACATAATTAGCTGGATTAATAACAGGGGTAGGATCAACAATTGGAGCAGCATTACTACGCGGTCTACTCATTGAAAATATAAAAAGATTAACACCATAGGAGATCAAGGACAAACCAAGAATGACTTGAAAAGTACGTGGACGCAAAACAAGCCAAATACCTGATCCGACAAAAACACCGATACCCAAAGAAAGAACAATTTCCATTAATTTTCCTTCTCTTTTAAAATAGGTTTCTTACCGATTCGGTAACTCCGAATTGACTGGTGTGCAAGCGCAATTAAAATGAGAACAGTTGCTCCTAACACAAGAGAAAGCACACCAAAATCAAACAAAAAAGCGGATGCCATGGAAACTTTCCCAATTAACGGAAGATGAATATATCGAAAAAAGGATGTTAAAAAAGGATATCCAAAAAACCAAGAGCCCATCCCCGTTACGACTGACAACAATAAGCCAAAGCCTATCCAACGCAAAGGTAAAACTCTCAAATGCGTTTCCACCCACCGAATATCGCGTGCAAGATATTGTAAAATAAATCCTATTGCCAAAGTAATACCACCGACAAATCCACCTCCTGGCAGATCATGCCCTCGCATGAATAAATAAATAGCAAAAGCGATAATAATCGGAAAGAGCCAACCCATAATAACAGCAGGAACAGCTAAATAATTCAATACTGTATCTCCCACATTTCGATTAGGCTGTGCTATATCAAAGGCTTTCTGGATACGTTGTTGAAAAGGCGCATCAATACTCTCAGGCGCAGGACGAAAACGTCGTAATAGGGCAAAAACAGTAAGGGAAACAACACCCAAAACCACAATTTCTCCCATGGTATCAAAACCACGGAAATCAACCAATAACACATTCACAACATTGCGACCACCAGCATCTGAGTAAGCATGCGTTAGAAAAAAATCAGAAATCGTTGTACCTTGGGGACGTGTCATCACTGCAAAAGAAAGCCATGCTACACCAGCACCTCCTACAAGGGATATGATGAAATCACGGAAACGACGCAAGCGAACCCAAAAACGAACAGCAGCTGGCCCAGGGTCATGCAAACGTTTAGGCAACCACCGTAAACCAAGCAATAATAAAACGACTGTAACAACCTCAACAACCAATTGTGTTATTGCTAAATCAGGAGCAGAAAGCCATAAAAAGGTTGCACAAGTCATCAAACCAGCTCCCCCTAAAAGCATAAGTGAAGCAAGACGATGAAACTTTGCTCGCCAAGCAACTAAAAGCGCACATAATCCGCCAACCAGCCAAAGAGCGAGAAAAGGAATATCAAGTGGAAAAAGCGGTAATGTCCCCACTGGAATGAAACCATCGCACCAAAGTAAAAGACCAACAAAAGCAAAACAGACCCAAAAAATCCAATGCAATTGGATCTGCAAACGGCGTGTTGACAAAGCAGATTCCACCGCACGGGCCCATTTCCAAGAAATAATTACGAGAATGCGTTCAAAAATACGCGGTCCTTTTAAGTGACGGAAAAAAGGAGCCCCATCATCACAGGATAAAAAATAACGATGCCCGACAGCATAGAGCAATCCGCCCCCTAATAATGCAACAAAACTCATCACTAATGGAGTGTTAAACCCATGCCAAACAGCCAAACTATAAGGAATTGTCATTGTTCCTAAAACAGACACGACCGCATTATCTAAAATAGGTCCTATTGTTAAATTAGGAAAAATACCAACCGCTAAACAAATAAACACCAAAAGCTCCATTGGTAAACGCATGAAATGCGGTGGTTCATGGGGAGTCTTGGGTAAATTGTCAGGCTTTTGTCCTAAAAAAACGCCATGAATAAAGCGTATAGAATAGGTCACACTAAACAGACTAGCTAGCGTTGCCACATAAGGCGCAATCCAATCGAGCCATGATTCCATATGCGTTTCAACAGCTTCAGCAAAAAACATCTCTTTCGATAAAAAACCATTCAACAAAGGAACCCCAGCCATCGCTGCACTCGCAACTAAAGCAAGAGTTGCTGTGATAGGCATAGAACGATAAAGCCCTGACAGTTTACGCATATCACGTGTTCCCGTCTCGTGATCAATAATGCCAGCAGCCATAAATAAAGAAGCTTTAAAAGTAGCATGATTAGCCATATGAAAGATTGCCGCAACACATGCAAGTGAACTACCAAGACTTAAAAGTGTTGTAATTAATCCAAGATGACTAATAGTCGAATACGCAAGCAGTCCTTTCAAGTCTTGCTGAAACATGGAAAAATAAGCACCTAGAAGAAGAGTTGAGAGTCCTGAAAAGCCAACCAGCCAAAACCAAGATTCTGTTCCAGAGAGCACAGGCCATAAACGAACAAGCAAAAACAATCCCGCTTTTACCATTGTTGCCGAATGCAAATAAGCCGATACAGGGGTTGGAGCAGCCATCGCGTTGGGTAGCCAAAAATGAAAGGGAAATTGCGCGCTTTTTGTCAACCCTCCCAATAAAATGCAAATAAGGATAGGACTATAAAGAGAACTTGACCGGATCATATCTCCAGACTGCAGAACCTTATCCAAATCAAAACTGCCAACAGTATACCCAATCAATAAAACTCCAATAAAAAGGGCAAAGCCGCCAAAACCTGTGATCGTTAGAGCCATACGCGCACCCTCACGCGCACTTGCATTATGGTACCAATAGCCGATTAGCAAAAAAGAAAAAATACTGGTGAGTTCCCAGAAAACAACCAAAAAGACGAGATTACCTGATAAAACTATTCCTATCATTGATCCCATAAAGGCCAAAAAAAAGGAAAAAAAACGCGGTACAGAATCCGCTGGATCTATGTAATAACGTGAATAAATGACAACAAGCAGCCCAATCCCTGTAATAAGCAAGCAAAAAAGCCACGACAAACCATCTATGCGGAGAATCAAATCGCTTCCCCATTCTGGAAGCCAAGAAATATCTAAACGCACTATGTGGTTTCCGCGAACTTCCGGATAAAGCATTATTGTAAAAATAAGACAGAAAAGTGCGACAACCCCAGCAAACCACGCTTCATTATTTTTTGCTGTCGAACGAAAAAAGCCAATGACAGCACTTCCACCAAAGGGAAGCAAAACAAGCAATACCAACATTGCTTCCCGTGTTGTCATTCTTTAAACTCCATTTTGCCTTAATATTTTGTCATCGACAAAATAAAAACTTATATTCTCACCCCCCATTCCACACTTAATGATAATAAGATTTAATAAAACTTAAAAGCATTTAAAATTTTTAAAAAAACAATGCTGGCATGAAAATACTGCGCACAACAAAAGTCTTCTCTTTATTGTAAGAACAATAACGCCCACGACAAGAAGCAATTAAAATTTTATTTAATTTCTATCCTTTAAAAAAGCGTGATAAACACTGCCTACGCCCCCCATGAAAAGGCTGAAAACTATTATCATTTTTATTATAAGAGCGATAACGCGCACGGCAAGATTCAATATGTTGTTTAAGCATCCATGGCTCTTTTTTTTCTAATTTTTCCGAAGAAGACGTTAAAAACACTTTTTTAGCATCTGGTACAACTTTTAATGATGCGCCTTTTGTGCTTAAGTGCGGCGATGTAACAAATGCCACTTCAGGATACCACCAATTATCACTGTATTTACGATAACCACGCCGATAATGACGATAACCTTTGAAACCATTAAGTTCTCTACGCCCCGTAAAAATCAGAGGCACCGAACTATCTAGGACAGAAGTCTGAGTAACCAGTTTGGCTTTAGCGTCACTTCTATTTTGCCCCCAATTAACAAGAGTGGTTGTTATAATGAAAAAACTACTAGCAAATACAAAAGCTAAAGCATAATATAATTTTTTTTTCATACTCATAACAAAAAACTCAACATAATAAACAACAGTAATTACAGAAAGCCTTTCTCTTGCTAGACAGAAACAGATTCTTTTCTTAAGATTCTTTTTTCTTGAGACATTCTGTTACTCTTTGTACTAAACGTTGATCTTGGCAATAAGATCCTTCAAAAAAGAATGAATAAATGATGATAAAAACCCCCTACTATCTTATAGACAAATCGAAACTCATCAAAAACATGCAAACAATTTCTCGTTTACGGGAAATGTCCGGAGCTAAAATTTTACTTGCTTTAAAATGTTTTGCCACATGGAGTGTTTTTGATTTAATGTCTGAGTTCATGGATGGAACCACATCATCATCCCTTTATGAACTACGTTTAGGAAGAGAAAAATTTGGCAAAGAAACCCATGCTTATTCAGTGGCTTGGGCAGATGATGAAATTGATGAAGCCTGTGGTTATGCAGATAAAATCATCTTTAATTCCATCCAACAGCTTCAACGCTTTTCTGATGCAACAAAAACCATTCAAAGAGGTTTAAGGTTAAATCCAGGAATCAGCACATCAAATTTTGATCTTGCCAACCCCTCTCGCCCTTTTAGCCGCTTAGGAGAAACAAACCAAAGCGCTATCAAAGAAGTTCTGCCTCTTATCAACGGATTGATGATCCATAACAATTGTGAAAATGCTGACTTTAATCTTTTTAACCAAATGCTTGGATATATGGAAGAAAAATTTGCAGAACTTTTTTCTGCTGTTGACTGGATAAGCCTTGGCGGCGGAATCCATTTTACGGCTGAAAATTATCCTCTAGAAGCTTTCGCAAAACGCTTAAAACAATTTTCTAAAACTCATGGTGTTACTCTTTTTCTAGAACCAGGAGAAGCTGCTATTACCAAAAGCACCACATTAGAAGTCAGTGTTCTTGACACATTGTATAATGAAAAGAATCTAGCCATCGTTGATAGCTCAATTGAAGCACATATGCTTGATCTTCTCATTTATCGTGAAAATGCCAAATTAGAACCTAATCTAGGACCACACGAAATTATGATTTGTGGAAAATCTTGTCTTGCCGGCGATATTTTTGGAACATTTCAATTTCAAAAACCTCTTAAAATAGGCGATAGGCTGTCTTTTCAGGATGCAGCAGGTTATACAATGGTCAAGAAAAACTGGTTTAATGGCGTTACAATGCCTGCTATTGTTCTCAAAGAGTGCGATGATACATTAACACTTCAACGCCAATTCAGCTATAACGACTATCAGGAAAGCCTTTCATAAAGATAAACCATAAAAAACGTCATACAACAGTATTAAAAAGGGAGATGAACCTACAATGAAAAAAAATGTTCTCATTATTGGTGCTGGAGGTGTTGCACAAGTTGTTGCACACAAATGTGCTCAAAACAACGATATTCTTGGTGAAATTCATATTGCTTCACGAACACTCAAAAAATGTGAAGCCATCATTGCTTCTATTAAAGAAAAAAACACAATGAAAGAGCAAGGTGTTCTCAAAAGCCATTCGCTCAATGCCATGAATGTAGAAGAAACTATAAAGCTCATCCAAAAGACCAAATGTGAAATTGTCATTAATGTTGGTTCTGCTTTTCTTAATATGTCTGTTCTTTCAGCTTGTATTGAAACCAAATGCGCTTATATCGATACAGCGATTCATGAAGACCCATTGAAAATTTGTGAAACACCTCCTTGGTATGGCAATTATGAATGGCCTCGGCGTCCAGAATGTGAAAAAGCTGGTATAACCGCTATTTTAGGAGCAGGTTTTGACCCAGGTGTAGTAAATGCTTATGCAGCATTAGCGCGCGATGATTATTTTGATAAAATCACAGATATTGATATTATTGATATTAATGCTGGAAATCATGGACGTTGGTTTGCTACAAATTTTGATCCAGAAATTAACTTCCGTGAATTTACAGGACAAGTATGGTCATGGCAAAATAAAAAATGGACTTCCAATAAAATGTTTGAAGTCAGCCATGAATGGGATCTTCCCGTTGTGGGAAAACAAAAAGCCTATATGACAGGACATGATGAAATTCATTCACTTTCCAAAAATCTTGATGTAGAGAATGTCCGTTTCTGGATGGGATTTGGTGATCGTTATATCACTGTTTTTACGGTTCTGAAAAATCTTGGTCTCTTATCTGAACAGCCCATTAGGACAGCAGAAGGACAAGAAGTCGTGCCCTTGAAAGTCGTAAAGGCCGTCTTACCCGACCCTTCCTCTCTTGCCCCAGACTACACAGGAAAAACCTGTATTGGAGATCTTATTAAAGGCGAAAAAGATGGAAACCCGAGAGAAATTTTTATCTATAATATAGCCGATCACAAACAAGCTTTTCATGAAACTGGGGCACAAGGCATTTCCTATACGGCTGGCGTACCAGCAGCCGCAACAGCTCTTCTTATTGCCACAGGTGAATGGGATGTTAAAACTATGGTCAATGTGGAAGAATTACCACCCCACCCTTTCCTTAAATATCTTGATCATATGGGGCTTCCCACTTTTATAAGAGAACAACAAGAGGATAAAAAATTACAATTTTAATACCTATAGAAAGCATATGCTTGATTTTTTAAGTTATCACAAAACTGCCCAATGAAAACAAACTTAATATTCTCGTGTAATTATGGTTTTCAAAAAAATTTTAGCTATTCGTTATATTTTGGCAACATTGCGATTTCTTAACAACCCTAAAGAAGAGACATAGCATCTTTTTAAGACATAGCGATCAATGATCAAGAAAAACAGAGAAGAAAAAACTAATTTAATCACACTGTATAACTTGTCATTATCATCAAAAGATAGTGTCATAAACAAAAGATATAAAAATACCGCTCTTTTAAAGAAGAGCGGTATTTTGTAGAATATTTAATCCCTCCCCTCTTCATCTTAAATGACAAAGATCCTTAACCCACACCAATCATTAAACAATTCAATTTCTTTGGGTGAATTCCTCTTGGCTTCTCTCTTCATATGATTCACCATCATATACAACATGTTGATTTATAACGCTGAATACTGTAAAATTCTCTTAATCACAAACTCTCAAATAATAAAGAGTTTTAGCAATATTGAGAACTGAAAAAGTGTATTATAATACCAGCGTGTACTTTTACTAAACATAAAGATTATAGTGCACAATAGGTCTTATAACAGTTTGAATGAATTTCATATATTTCAAGAGGAACTTTACAGCTATACCATTCATGAACACCATCGCGAAGTAGATTTAAGCATTTTGAGAGATGTTTTCTTAACACAAAGCACGCAGATAGGTTCAGAATCTTATCTTAAATATTTTATAACAGTATAAAAACTACCCCATATATAAAACTTTACATAGACTAAACACCACCGCTCTAAACGATATTGCACAACAGAATAATCAATCAAAAATGCACAACAGATATCTAAAACAGTAATTATCGAAAAGCATACAACAAATGGGACATTTCAATACAATTGGTTATATTCTTTTTTTAAGTTTTAAAATGTTGTTGCATGCTTCACAAATATTTTCTGCCCTCCGTACCTTTTAAAATTTACTTTTTAAAAGCTTTTTAAATATGAAGTGGTTTAGCAAATGTTGCCAAAGCTGCCTCACGCACGGCTTCTGATAAGGTAGGATGTGCATGGCAACAACGTCCCAGATCTTCTGATGAACCACCAAATTCCATTAAAACTGCAATTTCATGGATCATTTCACCAGCACCAAATCCAAGAATATGCCCCCCTAATACCCGATCTGTTTTTTTATCAGAAAGGATTTTAACGAACCCATCACTCTTTTGCATTGCACGTGCACGACCATTGGCCATAAAAGGAAATTTGCCAACATTATATTCAATACCAGCAGTTTTTAGCTCTTCTTCTGTCCTTCCTACACTCGCAATTTCCGGCTGTGTATAAACAACACTAGGAATAACATCAAAATTAACATGCCCTTTTTGACCTGCCAAAATTTCTGCCACAGCAACGCCTTCTTCCTCTGCTTTATGTGCTAGCATTGGCCCTTTTACAACATCACCAATCGCATAAATTCCTGGAACATTCGTCTGCCAATGAGCATCAATTGAAATAAATCCGCGTTCATCTAACTGAACACCAACCTCTTGTAAGCCAAGCCCCTCTGTATAAGGAGAACGTCCAGTAGCAATAAGCACAACATCAGCCTCTAAAGTTTCAGATTCACCACCTTTGACAGATTCAAAGCTCACCTGAGCAGTTGAGCCAGATTGTGTAACAGCTGTTACCTTTGCACCAGTTTTATATTCAATCCCCTGTTTTTCCATTAATTTCTGAAATTGCCGTGAAACTTCACCATCCATTGAGCCCAAAACTTTATTAAGATACTCAATAATGGTCACCTTAGCACCTAAACGGCTCCAAACTGATCCAAGTTCTGAACCAATGACACCAGCACCTACTACAATCATATGCGTTGGTACTTTTTCAAGTGAAAGAGCTCCCGTAGAAGAAACAATAGTCTTTTCATCAATTTCAACATTCACTCCTGGAATGCCTGAACTCTCTGAACCGGTAGCAATAATAATATTTTTTGTCTCAATTGTTTGTTTATTACCATCTCTGGCAACAACTTCTACATGACCCGCACTCAAAATTTTGGCTGTCCCCAAAAAAGTATCAACTTTATTTTTTTTCATCAAAAAAGAAACACCACTCGTATTGGCTGTCACCACAGCTTTCTTATGAACCATCATTTGTTCAAGATTAAGCTTAGATTTACCAATAGAAATACCAAGCGTTTCAAAACCATGCTGGGTTTCAGAAAACACTTCTGAAGCATGCAACAACGCTTTAGAAGGAATACAACCAACGTTGAGACATGTTCCTCCTAATGTTGTACGCTTTTCAATAATTGCTACTTTAAGTCCCAGCTGCGCCGCTTTTATTGCTGCTACATAACCACCTGGACCCGCTCCGATCACAGCCACATCATAAGACATCCGTTTCTCCTTTCATCCTGAAAACTGTATTTTACAAATCAAGAACAAGGCGTTCCGGATCTTCTAAGCTTTCCTTAACACGCACAAGGAAAGTCACAGCTTCTTGCCCATCCACAATACGGTGATCATAAGAAAGCGCTAAATACATCATGGGGCGGATCACAACTTGACCCTCAACAACCATTGCTCGCTCTTTAATCGCATGCATTCCCAAAATACCAGATTGTGGTGCATTCAAAATCGGTGTTGACATCAACGATCCATACACACCACCATTGGTAATGGTAAAAGTTCCGCCCTGCATATCAGAAACGGCTAATTTTCCATCACGCGCAAGACGCCCCAAACGACCAATCTCTTTTTCAATCTCTGCCAATGACATTTGATCTGCATCTCGCACCACTGGAACAACAAGCCCTTTATCCGTTCCAACAGCAATTCCAACATTGACATAGTTTTTGTAAACAATATCTGTCCCATCAATCTCTGCATTAACAGCAGGAAGTTCTTTTAATGCATGACAAACAGCCTTGGTAAAAAAACCCATAAAACCAAGTTTAACACCATGTTTCTTTTCAAAAATATCCTTATAACGCTTGCGCAAATCCATCACCGCTGACATATCAACCTCATTAAATGTGGTTAACATTGCTGCTACATTTTGTGCATCTTTAAGACGGCGAGCAATTGTTTGACGCAATTTCGTCATACGAACCCGCTCTTCACGTGTTTCTTGGACAGGAGTTGCCGAAGAACTCGTCGCAGAAGAAGAGGGTGTAGGAGCATTTGTACTTTGTTTTAATCCACCAAGAACATCTTCTTTAAGAATTTGTCCACGTTTTCCAGAACCTGAAATATCGCTTTTTGCAACATTATTTTCAGCCATCAATTTTGCTGCTGAAGGAGAAGGAGGCATTGCACTGCTCAAAGCAGGCTTCTCCGATTCAGATGAAGCCGCTGGAACAAGTGTAGCAGAAGGTGAAAGTGATTGGGAGATACCAGCTTCTCCAGCTTTCACCACTCCTAAAAGAGCATTTACTTCAACCGTATCGCCTTCTTTTGCAATGATTTCAGATAATTTCCCAGCAACAGGAGAAGGAACTTCAACGGTTACCTTATCAGTTTCTAATTCAACCAAAGGCTCATCCATAGCGACAGCTTCGCCAAGTTTTTTAAACCATTTGCCAACCGTTGCTTCGGTAACCGATTCGCCCAAAGTAGGAACACGAATTTCAGTAGTCATAATATTTTTCCATACATCAGAGTAGTAATAAATTAAGAACCTAACGCGTCTTTAAGAAACGCAGCCAGTTGTTCAAGGTGTTTCACCATTAACCCAGAGGCCGGTGACGCACTCGCAGGACGTCCTGCATAACGAGCACGTGAATATTGCGCATTAATATGCGTCAAAACCCATTCCAAATAAGGCTCAATAAATGACCAAGCCCCCATGTTTTTTGGTTCCTCTTGGCACCAAAAAACTTCCGCCTGCAAAAAGCGCGATAATACATTCACCAAAACTTTTGCAGGAAAAGGATAAAGCTGTTCAACACGAAGGAGGTAAACATCATCAATACCCCTTTTTTCACGTTCTTCATAAAGGTCGTAATAAACCTTACCAGTACAAAGAACGACACGGCGAATCTTATTATCTTTTTGCAACTTAATGACAGAATCTTTGAGACATTCTGCATCATCAAGCAACACACGACAGAAACTTGTTTCTGGCCCCATTTCATTTAGAAAAGAAACAGCTCGCTTATGACGTAAAAGTGATTTCGGTGTCATCAAAATCAATGGCTTCCGGAAATCACGCTTAATTTGTCGACGCAAAATATGAAAATAATTTGCAGGGGTTGTACAATTAGCAACCTGCATATTATCTTCCGCACAAAGTTGAAGAAACCGTTCTAAACGTGCAGAAGAATGCTCCGGCCCTTGCCCTTCAAAACCATGAGGCAATAAACACACAAGACCAGACATACGAAGCCACTTACGCTCTGCGGATGAAATAAATTGATCAAAAATGACCTGTGCACCATTAGAAAAATCACCAAATTGTGCTTCCCAAAGTGTTAATCCTCGTGGTTCAGCAAGAGAATATCCATATTCAAAACCAAGAACAGCTTCTTCAGAAAGCATAGAATTAACAACGTCATAAAGCGCTTGCCCCTTTTGTAAATGGTTCAAAGGAATATAACGCGCCTCATTTTCTTGGTCATAAAGAACTGAATGACGTTGTGAAAAAGTTCCCCGTTCAACATCTTCACCGGAAAGACGAACCGGTGCTCCTTCCAAACAAAGTGAACCAAAAGCTAAAGCTTCAGCAGTTGCCCAGTCAACACCCTCACCGGTTTCAAAAATTTTAGCACGATTATTTAAAAAACGTTGAATGGTTTTGTGAACGTGAAAATCTGCCGGAATTTCAACAATTTTCTGACCAATTTCCTTTAAAGTTTTTAATTCAACACCAGTTGTTCTAGAATGCTGCTCATCAGAACTACTAAAAGCTTTGAGTCCCGTCCAGCTTCCATCAAGCCAATCAGCCTTATTAGGTTTATAAGAAGCACTTGCTTCAAGTTCACCTTCAAGCTTATCGCGCCATAATTTTTTTTGTTGCTCAATCTCTTCTGAAGTAACCATTCCTTCTGCTACCAATTGGTCACTATAAAGTTGAAGTGTTGTTTTATGATTACGTATTGCTTTATACATAAGCGGCTGCGTAAAGGAAGGTTCATCACCTTCATTATGCCCATAACGGCGATAACAAAACATATCAATAACCACTGGTTTATGGAAAATTTGGCGAAACTCTGTTGCTATTTTGGCAACAAAAATAACTGCCTCAGGATCATCACCATTCACATGAAAAATTGGTGCGTCAATCATTTTTGCGACATCTGATGGATAAGGCGAAGAACGTGAAAAACGTGGAGATGTTGTAAAACCAATCTGGTTATTGATAATAACATGAAGTGAGCCTGCAACACGATAACCTTTAAGACCTGAAAGACCAAAAGTTTCTTGGATAACGCCTTGTCCTGCAAAAGCAGCATCACCATGAATAAGCAATGGCATCACTTTTGAACGCTCACTTAATGGGAGTAAATCAGTATGCGCAGGTCCCATAAGTTGATCTTGTTTAGCACGTGCTTTTCCCATAACAACCGGATCAACAATCTCAAGATGAGATGGATTGGCCAACAGCGATAAATGAACTTTTTTACCATCAAAGTCCAGATCAGCGGTAGTTCCCAAATGATATTTGACATCACCGGATCCCTCCACATCATCAGGCTTGTAAGATCCCCCTTTGAATTCATGAAAAATAGCCCTATGCGGTTTGGCAAGAACTTGTGAAAGAACATTTAAACGACCACGATGGGCCATCCCTAAAATAACTTCCCTAACCCCCAAAGCACTACCACATTTGATAATCTGTTCAAGAGCGGGAATCAGCGCCTCACCACCATCGAGTCCAAAACGCTTTGTACCTTTATATTTAGTGTCTAAAAACTGTTCGAATCCCTCTGCCTGAATAAGCTTATTCAGAATAGCTTTCTTGTCTTGTTGTGTGAAAGAATTTTTTTTATCTCGCCCTTCAATGCGTTCTTGAAGCCATACTTTCTGAACCGGATCAGAAACATGCATATATTCCACACCGATTGTTGAACAATAGGTACGATTGAGAATCTCAAGCATTTGGGGAATAGTTGCATATTCCAACCCTAAAACATTATCAATAAAAATGGGACGCTCGTAATCAGCTGGAGTAAAACCATAAGCTTCTGGAGAAAGTTCCTTATAATCTTCTTGTTTTTCGGCTAATTGAAGAGGGTCAAGTTGCGCATGAAGATGTCCCCGTTCTCGAAACGCACGGATCATCATAATTGCATGAACGGAATCACGTGTTGCACGAATAATATCTTGTTCACTGGAAGTTTTTCCCTTTTGTGCAGCACCTGTTATTGCTTTTTCCTTTAATTTATTGCCAAAATATTTTTCAAGAGAAGACCAATCACCATCAAGAGCAGAAATCAATTCACCCTCTGCTTTTAATGGCCAATGATCACGCTGCCATGTTGCTCCTTCAGCATTTTTAAGAACATCTTCTTTATTATCATGAAGTCCTTCAAAAAAAGCACGCCACTGTGAATCAACACTGGTAGGATCTTTTTCATATTGAGCATAAAGTTGATCTATATAATCCGCATTCCCACCATAAAGAAATGATGTCTGTGCAAAAAGGCTATTTATTTCGTCCTGCCTTGCCATATACTTCTCCGGAACATTTATTCCGTCTCCTTATATCTCTTTTTGACCTTTAAATGCTTACAAACAAGCAGTGATTCGAACATTCAAAAAAGTTTTACCTTTTTATACTCAAGCTTTTTCACCTGAATCTAAGAACCTTTTCTTATTCAGGTGAAACTTTCTTTTAGCCTTTCAAAACTGACATCAAAGTCTTACCTATCTGTGATGGCGAAGAAGACACACAAATCCCTGCTGATTCCATTGCCGCAATTTTATCTTCTGCTCCACCTTTACCACCAGAAATAACAGCACCAGCATGTCCCATTGTACGTCCTGGAGGAGCCGTACGGCCAGCAATAAAGCCAACAACTGGCTTTTTACGACCTTTTCTTGCTTCATCTTGCAAAAACTGTGCTGCTTCTTCTTCAGCAGAACCACCAATCTCACCAATCATAACAATAGACTGAGTTTCATCATCCGCTAAAAACATTTCCAACACATCAATAAATTCAGTACCCTTAACAGGATCACCACCAATCCCTATAGCAGTTGTTTGTCCGAGACCTTCCTGACTCGTCTGAAAAACGGCTTCATAAGTTAAAGTTCCCGACCTCGAGACAACCCCAACAGAACCTTTTCTAAAAATAGAACCAGGCATAATACCAATTTTACATTCATTTGGTGTAAGAATACCGGGACAATTAGGACCAATAAGACGAGACTTTGAGTTTTCTAATCGCGCCTTCACTTTAACCATATCCATAACGGGAATACCTTCCGTAATACAGATAATTAAACGAATTTCAGCTTCTATAGCCTCTATAATAGCTGCCGCAGCCCCTGCAGGAGGAACATAAATAACGGAAGCATCCGCGCCTGTTTTTTCTTTTGCTTCTGCAACATTAGCAAAGATAGGAAGAGTTTCGCCTTTTGAACCTTCCCATGTTTCTCCACCCTTTTTAGGATTAACGCCACCAACCATTTGCGTACCATGATAAGCAAGTGCCTGTTCTGTATGAAATGTTCCTGTTTTTCCTGTAAGCCCTTGAACTAGAACTTTTGTCTCTTTATTCACAAGAATTGACATAGCTTAAGCTCCCTTCACGGCTGCAACAATTTTTTGGGCAGCATCATCTAAATCATCAGCAGGAATAACATTCAAACCACTCTCATTGATAATTGCTTTACCTTGCTCAACATTAGTACCTTCAAGACGAACAACCAAGGGAACCTTTAAACCAACCTCACGAACAGCAGCAACCACACCTTCAGCAATGACATCACAACGCATAATACCACCAAAAATGTTAACTAAAATGCCCTTAACATTTGGATCGGCCGTAATAATTTTAAAAGCAGCTGTCACCTTTTCTTTTGATGCTCCACCACCAACATCCAAAAAATTCGCTGGCTCTGCTCCATAAAGCTTAATGATATCCATTGTCGCCATAGCAAGCCCAGCACCATTAACCATGCAACCAATCGTACCCTCAAGAGCAACATAAGCAAGATCATGCTTTGATGCTTCTATTTCCTTTGGATCTTCTTCTGAAAGATCGCGCAATTCTAAAATATCTGGATGACGAAACAGAGCATTATTATCAAAAGAAACTTTCGCATCAAGAACACGCAAGTGACCATCTTTCATCACAATAAGCGGATTGATTTCTAAAAGGCTCATATCTTTTTCACAAAATGCCTTATAGAGAATCGAAAAAAGCTTTTCACCATCTTCTCGCGCACTACTTTGTAGTTTCAACGCATCACAAAGTCTTGCACAATCAGCTGAAGTAACACCCTCTACAGCATCAATGGGAAGCGTGAATATTTTTTCTGGTGTCTCTTCAGCAACCGTTTCAATATCCATTCCACCTTCTGTTGAAACAACAAAAGCAATTCGACCAACGCTACGATCAACCAAAAGTGAAAGATAAAGCTCCCGTTCAATATCGGCACCATCTTCAATATAAAGGCGGTTGACCTGCTTACCCTCTGGACCAGTTTGTTTGGTTACCAAAGTTTTTCCAAACATTTCTTGAACATTTGCAACAACTTCTTCAACAGATTGTGCAAGCCGAACACCACCCTTTGCATCAGGACCAAGTTCTTTAAACTTACCCTTACCACGACCACCAGCGTGTATCTGACTTTTAACCACATAGAGAGGTCCAGGCAATTTTTCCGCCCATTTTTCAGCTTGCTCTACAGAATAAACAGCGACACCATTTGCAATTGGTGCTCCATATTCATGAAGCAGACGTTTGGCCTGATACTCATGGATATTCATGCATTTGTCCTTTTCTTTTATGGATCTTATTAATCCTAAAGTTTTAACATTCTAAATACTTATTTTAATGAATTAAATCTTGTTCAATTTACTTGAGACTAGGTACAAGAGCAATACAAGCTTCACAAAGCTTTTTAACCGCATTTACTGAATGATCAAAAGCACCTCTTTCTTCTTTGTCAAGATCAATTTCAATGACTCGTTCAACACCACCTGCACCAAGTACAACAGGTACCCCAACATAGGTATCATTAACCCCATATTCTCCTGAAAGATAAGCTGCAACAGGCACAACACGCTTAGTATCCTTTAGATAGGCCTCAGCCATAGAAACAGCAGAAGCTGCTGGTGCATAATAAGCAGAACCTGTTTTTAATAAACCAACAATCTCTGCACCGCCATCACGGGTACGCTGGATAATTTGATCAATTCTTTCCTGTGTTGTCCAGCCCATCTTTATAAGATCAGGCAAAGAAATACCACCAACTGTTGAATAACGCACGAGAGGAACCATTGTATCACCGTGCCCCCCTAAAACAAACGCTGTCACATCTCTAATAGAGACCTTAAATTCCTCAGATAAAAAATGACGAAAACGCGCTGAATCAAGAACACCAGCCATACCAACTACTTTATGTGTAGGGAGACCTGAAAATTTCTGCAATGCCCACACCATCGCATCAAGGGGATTGGTAATACAAATAACAAACGCTGAAGAAGCGTATTTTTTAATTCCAGCTCCAACTTGTTCCATAACCTTTAAATTAATGCCCAAAAGTTCATCACGGCTCATACCAGGTTTTCGCGCAACACCTGCTGTTACAATAACAACATCAGCATCTTCAATTGCTTCATAAGCATTAGCACCTTTTAGACTGATATCAAAACCATCAACGGGAGAAGATTCGGCGATATCTAGAGCCTTACCTTGTGGCACACCTTCTGTAATATCAAATAAGACCACATCAGCAAGCTCTTTAAGCCCAATAATATGTGCTAAAGTACCACCAATCATACCTGAACCAATGAGAGCTATTTTTTTCCGTGCCATTTTATTTTTTCCTAACTTTTAGATCATTCAGCGCACACCCAATCAACGTCCGTATACTGAATATTTTTGACTTCAACCATATTCAAACAATATCATAAAAAGGAGTAAAGAAATGAAATTTACAAATTTATCTCCTTACAGAAACAACAACCCTCCGCTGAAACAACTATTAGAAAATTATCACGATGTATCGATAAAGTGAATTTAAAAAAAATACAACAGAATTATTATATTTCTTTAATTTCAAAAAGTTATTGTTTTGACAGTTTACGTAAAGGTAAAAGTATAATCAATGCTTCTTCTTCAAAAGAAAATGTTCTTCCCAAAGTTTTAAATAATCGTAGCTTTGCATTTCGAAAAGACGTGATTGTGTTCTTTGAAATTCAAATGTTTCCGTAATCTGCGCATGCCCTTTATACAAATCCCCTATCCCTGCGGCTGCCGACATAAGCAACCGTATATGCCGCTCATAAAGAATATCAATAAGCAAAATAAACCGTTTTGTTTCATTGCGACATGTATCATCCATGACCGGTACATTATCAATAAAAATCGTATGATAATGCTCTCCTAATAACAAATATTCAGCTGCGGCCAAAGGCTTTGCACATAAATCCCCATAATCAAAACGAGCACATCCTGCACCAAAGCGCGGAATAGGAATAAAGCGCCCTTTTATAGAAAGCTCATCAGACATCTCCTTATGTCCTTGCAATACAAGTGCCCATGCTTGATCCATATATTTATTTGCTTGGACCCCCAACGGCGATACATACATCTGTTGTAGATTTGATTTTTCAAGGCGATAATCTGTTTTTGCATCAAGATTAACAACATGAACATATGCTTTCAAAACTTGAATAAAAGGCAAAAAGAGCTCACGATTCAAACCGTTACAATAAAGGTTATCCGGCGCCACATTTGAAGTCGCAATAAAGAAAATTCCTTTATCAAACAGAGCAGAAATAAGCCGCCCCAATACCATAGCATCAGCAATATCCGTTACACTAAACTCATCAAAACAAAGTACTTTTGCTTCTCGTGCAAGATCTTTAGCAACAGCTAAAATAGGATTATCTTGTTTAAATTTTGTACACCCAGATGCTTGACGATAAGAATTAATACGCTCATGCACATCAGCCATAAAATCATTAAAATGGGCACGCTTTTTATGACCTTTAGGCAAACAAGAAAAGAACAAATCCATCAGCATGGTTTTGCCCCGTCCTACTTCACCATAAATATACAGTCCCTGAAAAAAAACTGTTTCATCTCCTTGTTTTACAACGCAAGAAATATTTTGTTTTTTCCTTTTAAATATTCTGTTAAAGAAAGAACAAAATATCCAAGGCAAAGGATGAGAGATATTTTGTTCCGCAATTTTTTTTAATAAATGATCAAAATATTCTGTTATAGCTAATTGAGCGGGATCAAAACAAACCTCTCCTTTAGCGACAAGCTCCTTATAACGTGTTGAAACGAGAATCATCCAAAAAACCTTTTTCAAACCGATCTCAATGAAAAATACAAATACTTTTCAAGAATCTGTCCGTCTAGTTTAGTTTGTCATAAACGATCAAAAATGATTTAACGACTTAAAATAACGGGATGATCATCAAGTGTACGTCCCTCAAAACGATCAACATTTGAAGAATAAAGAACGAGGATAACACGTCCAGAGTTATTATAAAAATATAATCTTTTTCCTTTAACAGCCCACGATCTCACTTGGGAAGCAATTCCTGGACAGTGTAAAGGACCAGCACGGTACCCTTGTCCAAACTTTGTTTGTGGAGTTGCAATCCGGCAAACTTTTCCTCCCATAGAAAGATTCCATACCCCAGCAATACTTGCAGGAAATAAATCAGTGGCATTGCTTGGCAATTCGAGACTAGCCATTCGTCCATCGCTCTGAGAATCTCCTTTTTCATACATCGGAGCGTTTGCATCTTCAGATATAGACGAAGAAGTAGACGACAGATCAGACGCTTCTAATATTGTCATTTGTTGAGATGGATAAAAAACTTCTAATGCGTTACCATCGTCATTACCATCAAACCGTGTTGTTGAACACCCCCCTAAAAATATTACAGTTGATAGTGCAACGAAAAACGAAACTTTTGAAAACGCCATGTCTGTACTCTCTCCCACGACAATAAATAAGTTCACAAAAAAATTAAGCGAATATTTGTTATAGTTACAAAGATAAATTAACAAATTAAAAAAAACAGGTTAAAATCACTTATTTTAAAAGAAATAATTTATGTACCCAATTTTATATTTATTAAACACTAGAAATTTATAATATTTTCAGTCATATATCTTTTTATAAGTAATCATTAGAAATAGAGAAGTTTCATGAAAACGCCATTTAGCAAAATGGACGGTCTTGGAAATCAAATTATTGTTGTTGATATGCGTGAAAGCACATACGCTCTTACACCACAAGCAATCCTTGCTTTGTCAGCAGATCCTGAAATGCATTTTGATCAAATCATGGCTATCCACGCACCAACCCAAAAAAATGTCGACTTCCGCATAGAAATATGGAATGCCGACGGATCAATGGCTAAAGCTTGTGGCAATGGTACCCGCTGTGTCATCGCATGGCTTAAAGATCACAATTTTGGTGAAAAATTTCATTTAGAAACTCCCGCTGGAATTATTGAAGGAAAATACCAAACCGATAATCTCATTTCTGTTGATATGGGATGCCCAAATTTCAATGCAAAAGAGATGCCTGTTTCACGTGAAATAGTTGATACCAATCACGTAGAAATTATGGCTGGTCCCCTAAAAGATGCTTGTCTCATATCCATTGGCAATCTCCATGCTATCTTTTTTGTTGAAAATGATATTCAACATATTCCATTAGAAAAATATGGGCAAAAACTTGAACATGATCCCCTGTTTCCCGAACGATGCAATATTTCCATTGCTTGCATGACGTCAAAGAAAAGTCTAAATTTACGTACATGGGAGCGAGGGGCAGGATTAACACAAGCATGTGGGAGTGCTGCTTGTGCAAGTGCAGTGGCTGCTTATCGTCGTGGACTTACAGAGCGCCATGTTGATGTAAATTTACCAAAGGGAACACTTAATATTTTTTACCGAGAAGACGATCATATTATCATGACAGGACCAATTAAATATCACTTTAGTGGTTTTTTAAGCCCTTTAACAGGGTGCTACAAAAAGGATCACTCCTGATGGCAATAGAAATTGTAACTTTTGGTTGTCGACTTAATAGCTACGAATCGGAAATCATTCGCAAAGAAAGTACTTCTTCAGGGCTAGATCAGCTTAAAGATGGTGCTATTATCTTTAATACCTGTGCTGTCACTGCCGAAGCCGTACGACAAGCAAAACAAGCTATCCGCAAAGCAAGACGTGAAAATCCTCATGCGCGTATCATTGTAACAGGGTGTGCAGCCCAAACAGAAGCACAAAATTTTGCCTCAATGACAGAAGTAGATCTTGTTTTAGGAAACGAAGATAAACTTCACGCTCATTCTTATCGTCAACTTCCTGATTTTGGTATTAATCATTCTGAAAAGGTGCATATCAATGACATTATGGAAGTACAAAAAATTGCTCCACATATGGTCAGTGCAATGCAAGAGCGCACCCGCGCTTTTGTACAGGTACAAAACGGATGCGATCACCGCTGTACATTTTGCATTATTCCTTATGGACGAGGACCATCTCGTTCAGTTCCCATGGGTGCTGTCATAGAACAAATTAAAAAGCTGATAGGTGGGGGTATCCAAGAAGTGGTCCTTACAGGTGTTGACCTTACAAGTTATGGCCACGATCTTCCTGGAAAAGCTACTCTAGGAAAATTAACTTCAGCTATTTTGCATCATGTCCCTGATTTAGCCCGATTACGCCTCTCATCTATTGACTCTATTGAAGCAGACGAAGAACTCATAAATCTTTTAGCTTATGAAACAAGAATCATGCCCCATTTGCATTTATCTTTGCAAGCAGGTGATAATATGATTTTAAAACGGATGAAACGGCGTCATCTGCGCGAACATGCCATTCAATTTTGCCAAGAATTGCGTGCCAAACGTTCTACAATGGTTTATGGTGCCGACTTAATTGCTGGTTTTCCTACAGAAACAGAAGAGATGTTTCAAAATAGTCTTGCCTTAATCAAAGATTGTAATTTAACCCATCTCCATGTCTTCCCCTTTAGTCCAAGAGAAGGAACACCTGCCGCACGTATGCCACAAATCAACCGTAAAATAGTTAAGCTGCGTGCTGAAAAATTGCGTAAAGCAGGTTATATGGCTTACCAAAAGCATCTTGCTCATTTACAAAACAGTCTACAAACAATTCTCGTTGAAAAAGATGAAATCGGACGAACAGAAGATTATACTCTTGTACAAGTTAAAGGTGCAAAAGCAGGAACAATTGTTCAAGCCCTTATCGTTGATCATGATGGCGATAAATTGATTGCTGTCCCTCCAAAATTAAACGCTGCTTGAGCAGGAGAATTCTTATGACTAAATCTTTTATAAAAAAAATATTCTCTTTTAACAAATCTCAAGAGCAAGAAATTGAACAACAGATTTCTATTCCTGATAAAAGCGATATAATAGAAGAAAATAATGAAAAGACAAAAAATAATCAAATTTCTATAGACACAGAAAAAAAAGAACAAACAAAAAATCCAGAGTCAATACTTACAAAATATGATGAAAAATCTCCATTTCTAGAATCCCATTCTGATAAAATTCCCTTTTCTGGTAAAATTATTGTCACAGACAACATCCGTGAAAAAAAGAATGAAGAAATTTTATCTGAACCTTCTGTTGAACAAAAAAAGACAGCGTGGTTTGGGCGCCTTAAAAAAGGCCTATCCCTTTCTTCACAACGCCTAAGCGGATCAATTGGCGATCTCTTTGTTAAAAGAAAACTTGATGAAGATACATTGCAAGAGCTCGAAGATATTCTTATCCAAGCTGACATAGGTGTAGAGACGGCAACACGCATCACAAATATTTTAGCTTCCAGTCGTTACGAAAAAAACCTCTCTCCAGATGATATTCATACTATTGTAGCTGATGAAGTCAAAAAAGTTCTGGAACCTGTTGCAATACCATTAGAACTTGATCTCAGCCATAAACCTCATGTTATTTTGCTGGTAGGTGTAAATGGCACTGGAAAAACGACAACTATTGGAAAACTTTCAGCCAAATTAACAGAAGGGGGATTAAAAGTTATGCTGGCAGCTGGTGATACTTTCCGAGCCGCCGCTATTGAGCAACTACACATTTGGGGTGAACGTACCAATTCTCCTGTTATTTCGACAAAATTGGGTGCAGATGCCGCCAGCTTAGCATTTGATGCTTATGAAAAAGCAAAAAAAACAAACAGTGATGTATTAATTATTGATACAGCAGGGCGTTTACAAAATAAATCTGAATTAATGGATGAGTTGGCAAAAATTATTCGTGTTTTAAAAAAACACACCCCCCAAGCACCCCACACAATCCTTCAAACTCTTGATGCAACAACCGGACAAAATGCACTCAACCAAGTGGACATTTTCCGTGATATTGCTGGTGTTAATGGTTTAGTTATGACAAAGCTAGATGGGACTGCACGAGGAGGAATTCTTGTCGCTATCGCAGCAAAATATAAATTACCCGTTTATTTTATCGGTATAGGAGAAGATATTGAAGATCTTCAACCCTTTTCTGCTTCTGACTTTGCCGAAACTATTGCAGGAAAACACGCATGAAACAGCCTTTATCTAATCTTAATTTACACAATAATTCTGAAAAAAAGATGAATAATAATAATAATAATTCTCTCTCACCAACACTTAAGTTTTTTTTGGAAATGGGTCCATTGGTTGCCTTCTTTTTTGCCAATTATAAGGGAGAATGGCTGATAAAAAACATTGGATTTTTTCAAAATTTTAGTAAGCCTATTTTCCCTGCGACAGCTATTTTTATGGTGGCTATTATTATTTCCCTAAGCTTATCATGGATCCTTGCAAGACAAATTCCTATTATGCCTCTTATTTCAGGAATATTTGTTTTAGTTTTTGGCTTTCTAACTCTCTGGCTTCATAATGAAACTTTCATAAAAATGAAACCAACAATCATTAATAGCTTATTTGCTTTTATACTTTTTGGTGGGATGTTTTTTAAAAAACCACTTTTACGTTATGCTCTTGATTCTACCTTAAAACTTGATGATTTAGGTTGGCAAAAACTTACCTATCGTTGGGCGTTTTTTTTCATTTTTCTTGCCATTTTGAATGAAATAATTTGGCGTAATTTTAGCGATAATTTCTGGACAAGTTTCAAAGTATTTGGCGTCATGCCTATAACAGTCCTTTTCATGCTTACCCAAATGCCTATAATTATAAAACATTCAAAAGGACTTTTTACAGAAGAGGACAAATCTGATTCTTAAAAAAATCATCACTACCGATTATTTTATAGATTCATCGCCAAACACTGTTCACGAGAAAAAATATGTTGATTGAACAGTTTATTTGTCGAGAAGACAATTTCGGTGTACTCCTTCATGATGAAAAAAGTGGTATGACAGCTGCAATAGATGCTCCTGAAGGCAAAGCGATTCACAATGCCTTAAAGCGCCGCAATTGGACACTTAACACTATTTTTGTAACTCATCATCATCACGACCATGTAGAAGCCCTATCAGAATTAAAACAAGTTTACAACGCTACGGTTATCGGACCAGAAGCAGAAAAAGAAAAGATCAATCATCTTGATAAAACACTTCAACCTGATGAAAGTTTTTCTTTTGGCTCACACCTTCTTTTAGCTCTTTCAACACCTGGTCATACTCTAGGCGCATTATCTTACTATTTTCCTGAAAAGAATTTACTCTTTGCTGGAGATACACTTTTTTCATTGGGCTGTGGACGTCTTTTCGAAGGAACACCAACACAAATGCTGAATTCTTTAAAAAAACTTCGTAAACTTCCTGATGAAACACTTCTTTATTGTGGACATGAATATACAAAAAATAACGCTCTTTTCGCACTAACAATTGACCCACATAATAAAAAACTCCACCAAAGAATAGAGGAAGTTTTTTTGCTACGTGCAAAAAACGCTATGACTTTACCAGTAACCTTAGGGCAAGAAAAAGCCACCAACCCCTTTCTCCGCTGGGATGATAGTGTGTTGCGAAGAAACCTTGTAATGGAAGAAGAAACAGATGAAGAAGTCTTTGCTGAAATTCGAAGAAGAAAGGATAATTTTTAACTATGCGTAAGTTCGTATTACGTTTGTTCCTGCTTTTTCTTTTCGTGATACATATTCAACAAACAATGGCAGAGGAAAAGGAAACAGATAATTCTTCTCTTATATCATCTCTCATTGCAAATTATCCCTTAACGGAAGATTTTCTTTTAAAGCTGGAAAAAATTGAAATAGAATGTAAAAACTTACTTCCAGAAACAAAAAATAATCTTATAACTTATGATTCTAGTATCCAATCTAGTATTGAAAATTACACTACCTATATTTCTAGTAAACCAAAAATTGTAAATATTTTAAAAGAAAATAATATAACACCGAAAGAGTTTGCTTCAGGAACCTTAGCTCTTAAAGAAATATCAACGCTTCTCATATTTGTACCTGAAAAGGAATATTCTACTGAGAAAAATACTATATTTCTAAACAATCTTGAATTTGTTAAAAAACATTTTTTTAAAGCGACAATTCTTTTAGATAACTGTGAAAAACTCATTTTGAGCAACTAATCAGCTATGACACATTATAATTGGGTTTATTTCGATTATATTTAACAAATGTTTTTATAAAAATAAAGAATAACAGACGAAAAAATATTTATTGAAATTCAAAAAAGAAAGGATAATTTTTAGTCATGTTTAAACTTCTATTGTGCTTTTTCTTCATTTTTCCTTTTGCATCATACGCTCAAGAAAAAAAACAAGAAATAGATGATCTTTCTTTTATACCGACTTTCATTGCAAATTATCCCTTAACGGAAGATCTTCTTTTAAAGCTGGAAAAAATCAAAATAGAATGTAAAAATTTATCTTCAGAACCAGAACAAACAAATAAAAAAAGTGATTTCAATAATTATAATGATAATATTGAAAAATACGCTGCCTATATTTCTAATAATCCAAAACTTGTGAATATTTTAAAAGAAAATAATATAACACCGAAAGAGTTTGTTATTGCTCACCTAGCACTTCAAGCGACATTGTATGTACTTACTAATGAAGGAAATTCTACTTATGAAAAAAACTTTTTACCTCCAAGCAATATAGAATTTGCTAAAGAGCATATGTATAGAATAATAAAAATTTTAAAAGATAACTGTTAAAAAATTTTTAGAACAATTGATTAACTTTGTAAACGCCGACAAATTTCATCTAATTGTTCTAATGAAGAGTAATGTATTTTTAAATCTCCACCTTTTTTACCATGTCGAATAATAACTTTCATTCCTATCACATCTGCAAGTAATTTTTCTAAAGATTTTGTTTCAGCATCTTTCTCCAAATTGGTACGTTTTTTAGTTTTAGGATTAGCTTGCTCATATGCAAGTATTTCTGTTTGACGTACAGAAAGCCCTTCACTAATAATTTTCTCAGCCAAATTTTGTGGGTCATCAACGGTTATAAGACAACGTGCATGACCTGCAGAAAGTTGTCCATCAGTTAAGAATTGTTGTACTTTTTCTGGAAGTTTTAACAAACGAAGCGTATTTGCAACATGACTACGGCTCTTTCCTATAACTTGCGCTAAATCTACTTGCGTATAATCATGTTCATTTAGAAGCATCTCATATCCCTTTGCTTCTTCGATAGGATTAAGATCTGCACGTTGAACATTTTCAATAATTGCCAATTCCAAAGCCGTTTTATCGTCCACATCACGAATAATAACGGGTAATTGACTTAAATTTGCACGTTGTGCTGCACGCCAGCGCCGTTCACCCGCAATCAATTCAAACCGATGAGGATGATCTCTTAAAGGCCTCACAATAACTGGTTGAACCACACCGTGTTGACGAATTGATTGTGTCAAATTATCAAGCTCTGTTTCAGTAAAATGACGCCGAGGATTATGAGGATTACATGAAATAGATTCAATAGAAATAAATCGCTCAGAAATACTACCGGATTCATTTAATTTATCAAAGCTTGATGAACGTGCAATATTGTTGTTTAAATTGATATCTCCAATCAATGCCGCTAATCCACGTCCTAGTCTTTTTTTTGATAGATCATCGTTCATAATTTTGCTCTTTGAATTTTCTTACAAAATTTTTTACATTTTTAAGCAGCAGCACGTGCTTGTTTTTCACGTTGAATCATTTCTGATGCTAGACGCAAATAAGCTTGGCTTCCAGCACATTTAAGATCATAAAGCAATACAGGTTTGCCAAAAGAAGGCGCTTCTGATACTCTTACATTTCGTGGAATAACAGTACGATAAACTTTATCTCCCATAAAAGAACGTACATCTTCAACAACTTGATTTGAAAGGTTATTACGTCCATCATACATTGTTAAAACAATACCTTGGATTTCTAAAGATGGATTAAGTACGGATCGCACTTGTTTTACTGTTTCAAGTAATTGACTTAAACCTTCAAGTGCTAAAAACTCACACTGCATAGGCACTAAAACAGAATCCGCAGCCCCCATAGCATTAAGTGTTAAAAGATTAAGGGAGGGAGGACAATCAATTAAAATATAATTGAATTTTTCTTCCATTTCCGGATCATCATAGAGAGCTTTACGTAAGCGTTGTATGCGATCTTTTGATGAAGAAATTTCCATTTCCACACCTAAGAGATCAAGTGTAGAGGGAACTATATAAAGATTGGGTACGGCTGTTTTTAAAGCCGCCTGTGTAATTGAAACGCCCGAAACCAAAACATCATAAGAAGATAAAGGACGACTATTACGATCAATCCCTAAACCTGTACTAGCATTACCTTGTGGATCAACATCCATAATAAGGACATTTTCACCAATAGCCGCTAAAGCTGTAGCAAGATTAATTGCTGTGGTTGTTTTTCCGACTCCACCCTTTTGGTTTGCAATAGCGATAATTCGTGTTTCGCTCATTTTGCTCTACCCTCTATATGATCGAATATGAGAAATTTCCAAAATAACAGAATTTTCATCAACTTTACTTTTATGTTTTAACAGATCAAAGTGCCAATTGGCAGAGGCATTTTTTATTTCTGTAGTGTAATCCCGACCTTTTTGCAAAAGAGCTATTGTTTTTTCTGTTAATAAAGGAAAAATGAGTTGTAAAAGAGTATCAAGCGGCGCTAATCCCCGTGCCGTTATAATATCAGATATGGGAATTTTTTGATATATATCTTCAATTCTAGCGTGATAAACCGTTGCTGGAAGATTAAGTTGAGCAATAACTGTTCGTAAAAAAGCAACTTTTTTCCCATTACTTTCAACAAGATTAATATGTGCTGTTTTTTTTTCTTTCAAAAAGATAGCAATCACAATTGCAGGAAAACCTCCTCCTGATCCTAAATCACACCAATGTAAAGAATGAGCATACAAAGGAAAAATTTGTGCTGAATCTAGAATATGTCGTGTCCATAGATCTGGTATAGTTGTAGCAGATATCAAATTAATATGTGTATTCCACTGAAGTATTAAAGACTCAAACTGAATTAAATTTTCCATCGTTTCACGTGAAACAGAAGGAACAATATTTAATAATTGTTGATATTTTTTTTCTGTAGAAAAATTCATTAAGCTGTTTTAGCCTTTTCACGTCGTTGACGTTGAATATGTGTAATAATAAGCGATAACGCGGCGGGTGTCATGCCATCAATTTTTTGTGCATCAGCAATTGAACGCGGCGACACTTCTTGAATTTTTGATTTAATTTCATTTGAAAGACCTGAAATTGCCTGAACATCAAGAGAAGAAGGAATTTCTAAACGCTCATCTCTCTGAAGAGAGGCAATATCTTGTGCTTGTTTATCTAAATAAACCGCATATTGTGCTTCAATTTCTAAAGATTCTGCTGTTTTAGAATCAATTGTTTGTAATTGTGGCCAAAAATTTGAAAGACGCTCTAAGGTCATATGAGGATAAGCAAGAAAATCATAAGCCGAACGCCGAATTCCATCATGATTAACATGTAATCCATGAGCAGAAGCTTCATTGGGTGTTAAAAAAAGATTTTGACATATTGATCGTGCTTGATCAAGCCGTTGTTGTTTTTTCTGATAACATTCCCAACGTATTTTACTCACAATACCCCATTTTTGTGCCAAAGGTGTTAAACGCGTATCAGCATTATCAGATCGTAAAGATAAACGAAATTCAGCACGTGATGTAAACATCCTATAAGGTTCACAAACACCACGTGAAACTAAATCATCAATCATAACACCAATATAAGCAGTAGAACGACTTATAAGTATTTCATCTAATTTACCTACTTTACGTGCAGCATTTAATCCAGCTAAAAGTCCTTGTGCTGCTGCTTCCTCATATCCTGTTGTACCATTAATTTGGCCTGCTAAGAACAAACCCGGTAAAGAACGTAATTCTAAGTTTCTCGTTAATTGTTGTGGATTAACAAAATCATATTCAATAGCATAACCAGGTTGCAAAACTATAGCATTTTCCAATCCTTCAATGGTTTTCAATAGAGAAATTTGTACATCTTCAGGAAGAGAAGTAGAAAGACCATTTGGATAAACAGTATCATCATTTAATCCTTCTGGTTCCAGAAAGATCTGATGTCCATCACGTTCTCCAAATTTCACAATTTTATCTTCAACAGAAGGACAATAACGTGGTCCTAACCCTTCAATATTTCCAGAATATAAAGCAGAGCGATAAATATTCTCGCGAATAATTTGATGTGTTTTCTCATTTGTACGTGTTATTGCACATTCAATTTGTGGTTGTTCAATTTTCTCTGTTAAAAGAGAAAAGGGTATGGGATTTTCATCTGCTTGTTGTTTTTGGAGAGTTTCCCAAGCAATTGTTTTTTTACTCAAACGAGCAGGGGTTCCTGTTTTTAATCGTCCAAGTTTTATATGATATTTTTTCAAATGTTCAGCAAGTTTTACACTTGACTGATCTCCCATACGACCAGCAGCCCATATTTTATTACCAATATGAATAAAGCCATTTAAAAATGTACCTGTTGTTAAAACAACAGCACCAGAAAAAATTGTTCCTTGTTTTTTTAAAATAACACCTGATACACAATTATCTTTAACAACCAGATCAATAACTTCATCCTCAATAAGAGTAAGATTTTCTTGTTCTTTTAATAATTTTTGAATTGCTTTTTTATAAAGTTGTCTATCTGCCTGTGTCCGTGGTCCTCTTACTGCCGGTCCTTTACGTCTATTAAGTAGTCTAAACTGAATTCCAGCAGCATCTGCTGCTCTTCCCATAAGACCATCTAACGCATCTATTTCACGAACTAGATGCCCTTTTCCAAGTCCACCAATAGCAGGATTACACGACATTGTTCCCATTGCTGATATTTTATGTGTAACAAGCACTGTTTTGGCTCCTAAACGTGCTGAAGCTGAAGACGCTTCACAGCCAGCATGACCACCACCAACAATAACAACATCATATGATTGCATTCAATTCATTCCGTAGAAAATATTATAAGGTTTCACGTGAAACAGGATATAAATTACATAATCTTTATAATCTGTCTATGAAATAATCAATGTTTCACGTGAATCATTATTTACCAACACAAAATTCTGAAAAAATAATATCAAGCAAATCTTCAACATCAATATCTCCTGTAATTTTCCCAAGAAAATCACTTGCACAACGGAGATGTTCTGCACGTAAACTGAGATCAAGAGAATGATAATTAAGAGAAAATTCAATCTCTTTAACAGCCTGCTTTAATAATTGAAGTTGCCTTTTACGTGCTGGAACAATATTTCCAATTTCAGAAGCACGATAATGACAAAATGATTCAAGTTCTTTTATAAAATAATCAAAATTTAAACCAGTTAATGCGGAAAATTGTATAGACCAACGCTGATCATTTTTTTCATAAAGATCAAGCTTATTGCCAACACACCATATTTCAGCCGATGTTTCTGGTAAATCAACTTGCTTAGGATTTCCTATATCATAAACCAAAATAACCAAATCAGCTTCCATAACATGCTGTTTAGCAACTTCTATTCCCATCTGTTCTATTTTATTTTCTGTTTTTCTAAAACCAGCAGTATCGGTTAAAAAAATAGGTAAACCACCAAGAATAATTCTCATTTCTAAAGCATCACGGGTTGTTCCTGCTTCTTCCGTTACAATAGCAACAGATCTTCCTGAAAGACGATTCATAATGCTTGATTTTCCAGAATTTGGAGCACCAGCAATAACAATTTTTAATCCATCACGTAAAATACTCGCACGTTCTCCTTCAGTAATATATTCCCGAATAGAAGTACAAAGATCCTCAACATCTTTCCAAACTTTATCAGATATTGCGTTGGGAATATCTGCTTCATCAACAAAATCAAGTTCTGCCTCAATAAAAGCACGCGCCTTCATAAGCTTATGACGCCAATCACGATAAAGCGTCGTTAAATGTCCACTTGTACCCATAACAGCTAAACGCCGTTGGCTTTCCGTTTCTGCTTCTATTAAATCAGCAAGACCTTCTGCTTGAACAAGATCTAATTTTCCTTCCATAAAAGCACGACGTGAAAATTCACCTGCCTCTGCAATACGGCATCCAGAAAATGTCGACAATTCATCGAGAAAACGATTAACGACTGCTTTTCCTCCATGTAAATGGAATTCTGCACAATCTTCCCCCGTAAAACTATGAGGAGCAGGAAAAAAAACAGTTAAACCAGAATCTAAAAAACTACCATCACGAGCAGTAAGATTTCCATAATACATAAAACGTGCTTTAGGTAAACGACCACAAAGCGTTTTAACTATATCCACAACATGAGGACCAGAAAGCCGAATGACTGCAACCCCTGAAGGTAACAATCCACTCGAAACAGCAAAGATTGTATCCACAGGTTTTATCCTAATAAAAACTTTAATGACTCTACGTATTCATTGAATCAAAAAATTCACTATTATTTTTTGTTTGCTTTAATTTATCAATCAAAAATTCAATTGCATCTGTTACATTCATAGATGCTAAAATACGACGAAGAACAAAAATTTTGTGTAAATCTTGTCGTTCTACCAGAAGTTCTTCTTTACGCGTTCCTGACTTTAAAATATCCATGGCAGGGAAAATACGTTTATCAGCAACTTTTCGATCAAGAACAATTTCCGAATTACCTGTTCCTTTAAATTCTTCAAAAATAACCTCATCCATACGACTTCCTGTATCAATCAAAGCCGTTGCAATAATGGTTAAAGATCCGCCTTCTTCAATATTACGTGCTGCACCAAAAAAACGTTTTGGACGCTGGAGGGCATTTGCATCCACACCACCTGTTAAAACTTTACCCGAAGAAGGAACAACTGTATTATATGCACGCCCAAGACGTGTAATAGAATCGAGAAGAATAACAACATCACGCCCATATTCAACGAGACGTTTGGCTTTTTCAATAACCATTTCTGCCACTTGTACGTGACGTATTGCTGGTTCATCAAAAGTAGAAGAAACCACTTCTCCTTTTACTGAACGCTGCATATCAGTAACTTCTTCTGGTCGTTCATCTATTAAAAGAACAATGAGATAGCATTCAGGATGATTAGTGGTAATAGAATGAGCAATATTTTGAAGTAAAACTGTTTTTCCCGTTCGAGGAGGAGCTACAATTAACCCTCTTTGTCCTTTTCCCAATGGAGATATCAAATCAATCACGCGTGATGACATATCTTTCTCTGTAGGATCTTGTATTTCCATTTGGAAACGTTCATTTGAATAAAGAGGAGTAAGATTATCAAAGTGGATTTTATAACGAATCTTTTCAGGTTTTTCGAAATTAATTGTATTAATTTTAAGGAGAGCAAAATAACGTTCTCCCTCTTTTGGACTGCGTATGGGTCCTTCAATTGTATCGCCTGTTTTTAAAGAAAACGACTGTATTTGTGCAGGTGAAAGATAAATATCATCAGGACCAGGAAGATAATTAGCATCAGCAGATCTCAAAAATCCAAATCCGTCTTGTAAAACTTCAACAACACCTTCTCCTATAATTTCAACGTCTTGTAGAGCAAGTTTTTTCAAGATAGCAAACATTAATTCTTGTTTGCGCATAAGGGAGGCATTTTCAACTTCTAATGTTTCAGCAAAAGAAACAAGCTCAACGGGATTTTTGCTTTTAAGTTCTTGTAGTTTCATTTTTTGCATGAAATATGCTCTTTGTAATTAAGGAGAAGATTTTCTAAATAATTTATGGAAATTTATGAGTGAAATATTATTAAGAAAAAATATCCTACACTCAATTTTTTTAATCTGCAAGTACCATTTATATGAAATTTGTTCCTGTAATATTAAGTAATTATATGAAAAACTTGAAAAAATAAAATCCAAATAGTATTTAATTATTTTAATAACAAAAATGTGATTTAGAATTATAGCATTAATGAAATGCTATTCAAAAGTATTTTTTACAGAAATTTATATTAATAAATTTATATTAAAGAAAAGATTATTCTTATTTATAACTGTGTTTAGTGTGGATTATTATTTATCCTCAATTTTATCCACAAAAGGAACTGAAAAAAGAATAAAAATATCACTATCTTAAAGATATTATCCCCTCTTTTTTTATAAGAGGGATTAAATTATCACAAGCATTTAATTTGTGCATAAAAAAGGAGAATTTTTCATAAATTTTAGTTTTATAAAAAACGGTGAGGATATATACACATGTCTTAACAAGGAGTTAAAATTTTTGTGACAAAAGAAAAAAAATTCTTTCATTTACACATGCTTTCTGATGCAACAGGAGAAACATTAATTTCTGTTGGAAGAGCTGTAGCATCGCAATATGCAATGATTCAGGCAACAGAGCATATCTATCCTATGATTCGTAATAGAATACAGTTACAGAAAGCTCTTAATGAAATACAACAAGAGCCAGGTATTGTTCTTTACACAATGATTGATGAAGAATTTAAACTTCTCCTTCAAAAAAGGTGTAAAAAAATGAAAGTTCCCTGTATTGATATATTGCATCCTGTTTTAAATGCTTTTCAGTCTTACCTTGGAATGCCAACACATTTACGTGCGAGCGCACAACATGATCTTAATGCAGATTATTTTCGCCGTATTGAGGCACTGGATTTTACAATAGAGCATGACGATGGACAGTCTTCCAGTAGCTTATCCGAAGCAGATGTGATCCTTGTGGGAATTTCAAGAACCTCTAAAACGCCAACAAGTATCTATTTAGCAAATCGCGGAATAAAAACGGCTAATATTCCTCTTATTCCTAATATTGATTTGCCAGAATCCCTTTTAGAGGCAAAAAATTCTTTAATTATTGGTTTAATTGCTTCAGCTGAAAGAATCTCACATATCCGCCAAAATCGAGATTTGGGAGAAAGTTTTGCTCTTGATAATTATACAAATCGTATCAACATAGCTGAAGAATTAATCTATGCAAAACGCATTTGCGAACGTTTTGGTTGGCCTATTATTGATGTCACAAGACGTTCTATTGAAGAAACTGCTGCTGCAATATTTGAACTGTTATCACGATTTCGTGAAGGAAATGAGAGAAAATTCTCATGAACGCAGATACTTTAATATTAGCATCTCTTAGTTTTTACCGTGCAAAATTATTAAAAAAAGCAGGCTTAAATTTTTCCATTGAAGGAGCTTCTTTTGATGAAAGAGAAGTAGAAAAAAAAGCAAAAGAAAAAAAACCTAAAGAACTCAGCTGTTTTCTTGCGAGTGCAAAAGCAAAAAATGTTTCAGATCGTTTTCCTGATGCTTTCGTTATTGGTTGTGATCAAGTTCTTGATTTGGAAGGTCAAGTTTTTCACAAAGCAAAAAATATTAAAGAAGCACATCAACGTTTATGTGAGTTATCAGGAAAAGCCCATTCTCTTCATAGTGCAGTAGCTTTATTTAAAAATGGTCAAAAAATTTGGGTTGAAGCTTTTAGTGCACATATGTCCGTCCGTTTACTCTCATCAGAATTTATTGAACGTTATTTAGCACGCGTAGGAAAAGATGTTTTAAACAGCGTGGGAGTATATCAAATTGAAGGAGAAGGAATTCATCTCTTTGAAAAAATTGAAGGAGATTTTTTTACCATTGTTGGTTTACCTTTGCTGCCTCTACTCATAAAACTGCGCCACTTAGGAATTATTGATGGTTGACTTAACAATAAAAAAAACAAATTATCCGCGTGCTTTTGTTGCTGGTTCTCCAATTCATCATTCAAAATCGCCAAAAATTCACAATTTTTGGCTTAAACAATATGGTTTACAAGGAGAATATATTGCACAAGAAGTAACATCTGAAGAATTCAGTCATTTTATTGCGTCTTTACAAAAAATAGGCTTTTGTGGAGGAAATGTTACTTTGCCTTATAAACAGGAAGCTTTTCGTTTAGCAGATTATAAAGATGAGAGAGCAACAATGATTGGTGCTGTTAATACACTTTGGTATGAAGGAGATAAGCTTTGTGCCACGAATAGTGATGCCTATGGTTTTAGCGCTAATCTTGATGATTTTGCATCTGATTGGGGAGGGGAAACAGCTCTTGTTTTTGGAGCAGGTGGTGCCGCACGCGCTATCATATATGCCTTAAAAAAACGCGGATTTGAACAGATTTATTTAATTAACCGTACAAAACAACGTGCTGATAATTTAGCTCAGCATTTTGGAAAAATCATTAAAGTTTACGATTGGCATAAAATCCATGAAATACTTCATCAAGTTGATTTGATTGTTAATACAACATCTATTGGTATAAAAATTCCAGAAGAAAAAAGTGATTCTTTTTTTTGTGATTTTCATAAAGCAAAAAAAACGGCGTTAGTAACAGATATTATTTATACACCATTGATAACTCCTTTTTTACAACAGGCAAAGGCTTGTGATCTCAAGACGGTTGATGGGCTTGGGATGCTTCTACATCAGGCTGTTATAGGGTTTGAACAGTGGTTTGGAATAAGACCACAGGTGACAAAAGCGTTACGGACAGCCATTTTAGATGATATGAGTGAAAAAAGAGAATGAAGATCGTAGGATTAACGGGATCAATTGCTATGGGAAAATCAACAGTTGCTGATTTTTTCAAGCAAGCGGGTATTTCTGTTTTTAGTGCTGATGAAGCAGTAAAACAGCTTTATAAAAGTGAGCCAGCTTTGTCATTCATAGAGCGTATTTTTCCTGGTGTTGTTGAAAACGGTGAAGTTAATCGTTTGAAACTTTCTGAAATTTTGATTGATGATAAAGAGAAATTAGAAAAATTAGAAAAAATAATTCATCCTTTGGTACAAGAAAAAGAAGGGAAATTTATTGATATAGCGCGTGAACAAGGGAAAAAATTAGTTATTCTTGATATTCCACTTTTGTTTGAAAAAAATGGTGAAAGTCGTGTGGATAGCGTTATTGTTGTTTCTGCTCCACCAGAAATACAAAAAGAACGTGTCATGATTCGCCAAGGTATGAATGAGAAAAAATTTGCCTTTATCAATGCTCAACAAATGCCAGATGAAAAAAAACGAGAACGTGCTGATTTTATTATTGATACAGGGAAAGATTTAGAAAATACCCGTCAACAGGTTTTTGATGTGATAAAAAAATTGCTAAAGAATTAAAATCATGCGTGAAATTATTTTTGATACAGAAACAACAGGTTTAGATAAAGAGAAAGATCGCATAATCGAAATTGGTTGTGTAGAAATGGTTGATCGTTATCTCACAGGACGCCAATTTCATGTTTATTTAAACCCTGAAGGCGTTATTATTCCTGATGAAGTTGTAGCAATTCACGGATTAACCAATGAACGCTTGAAAAACGAGAAAAGTTTTAGTGATATTGTTGATGAATTTTTGGAATTTATCAAAGACGCGACAATGATTGCGCATAATGCGAGTTTTGATATTGGTTTTATTAATGCAGAATTAAAACGCGTCAACAAACCGCTTATCAGTGTTGATAATATTCTTGATACATTGGCTATGGCGCGGCGTAAATTTCCTATGGGTCCTAATTCTCTTGATATTTTATGCAAACGTTTTGGAATTGATAACAGCCATCGTGTTCTTCATGGTGCTTTGCTTGATGCAGAGATTCTAGCTGATGTTTATATTGAGCTCATCGGTGGAAAACAAGGTGTATTGGGTTTTGATAACAGAAGGGGTATTGATGAACATATCCAGAACGATAAAGATACATCTTATGCCGTTAAAATTCGCCCACAGGCTTTACCTTCAAGATTGAGTACGCAAGAAAAAAAGTTACACGCTGATTTTATCTACAAAATGGGTGAAAAAGCTCTGTGGAAAAACTTCAAAATTCATGAATAACATCATCTTTTATCTAAAAGAGTCACGATTGAAATTAAAGGATATCGAGGTCAAAAAAAACGGTCGTTGTGGGGAGGGGAACACCACAACGACCCTGTCGCTACATCGTACCTCAGCTATCATAGGAGGAGCAAAATGAAAGCTATTAATCCTGTAACAGCAAAGAAAAGCTCTAGGTACTTAATATAAAGTGCAACGACTTCACGTCTTATGAAGAGAAAAAATGGCTTTTTAGAGGCAAAGTGAAAAAATATATAAGGGTAATTTGTTTTTTTAGCTGAAATGGAGAAAAAATTGTTATGAAAGCAACAGATCATCTTTTTTTGGTTGACGGATCAGGCTATATTTTTCGTGCTTATTATGCTTTGCCGCCTTTAAAACGTAAAAAGGATGGACTTCCTGTAGGAGCAGTAGCTGGTTTTTGCAATATGTTATGGAAATTACTTTGTGATGCTCGTAATACAGCTACAGGTGTCGTTCCAACACATTTTGCTGTTATTTTTGATTATTCATCTGATACTTTTCGGAAACAAATTTATCCTGAATATAAAGCGAATCGCGTTGAACCTCCTGAAGATCTAATTCCTCAATTTGCGCTAATACGCCAAGCAACGAAGGCTTTTAATTTGCCTTGTATTGAAAAGGAAGGCTTTGAAGCGGATGATTTAATTGCTACCTATGCAAAGTTGGCAACAAAGGTTGGGGCAAAAACAACCATTATTTCTTCTGATAAGGATCTTATGCAACTCGTAAATACGCATGTATCTTTGTATGATGGAATGAAAGATAAGCATATAGGTATCTCAGAAGTTATAGAAAAATGGGGTGTTGTGCCTGAAAAAATGATTGATTTACAAGCATTAATTGGAGATTCAACGGATAATGTACCGGGTATTCCAGGCATTGGTCCAAAAACTGCAGCTCAGTTGTTAAATGAATTTGGTTCTCTTGATCTTTTATTGCAAAACGTAACAGAAATTAAACAAACAAAACGACGTGAAAACATTCAAGCTTATAGAGAACAAGTTAAAATATCTCGTGAACTTGTCAGGCTTAAAACAGATGTTCCTATAGATAATGATTTAGATGATTTTATTTTGGAGCCACAAGATGGTCCACGTTTAATTGCTTTTTTGAAAGCGATGGAGTTTTCAACATTAACGCGTCGCGTGGTAGAGGCAACGACATGCGATGCAGCTGTTATTGACGCACTTGATATAGATGTTGAATGGGAAAAACTAAGCCCCAGGAATGATTCTTATATCAAGAATACTGAGCGCGCATCTCTTCATAATTTTTCTGAAAATTCTCCACAAGTTTTTGCACAAAAACGTAAAGATCAAGCGCTGACTCAAAAAATTACAAGAGATGCTTATACAACAATTCTTGATGAGGAAATTTTAAAAGACTGGTTATCACAAGCACAAGAGCAGGGTTTTTTCGCTTTTGATACTAAAACAACATCTCTTGATCCGATGCAAGCAAAGCTTGTTGGTTTTTCACTCGCATTACAGCCGGAAAAAGCAGCTTATATACCTCTTGAACATTTTGATGAAGGAGAAGAGGATCTTTTGAGGGGCGGGCGCATTGTCTCACAGATTGAGGACCAAAAAGCTTTAGCACTTTTAAAACCGATATTAGAAGATTCAGCGGTGTTAAAAATTGGTCATAATATAAAATATGATTGGTTGGTGATGAAGCAATACGACATTATGATAAGCTCTTTTGACGACATCATGCTTTTATCATATGCTTTTGATGCTGGAATGTTAACCCATAATATGGATGATTTGTCTGAACGTTGGCTTGAGCATAAACCAATTGTCTATAAAGATTTAACGCATAACGGGAAAAAAATTACTTCTTTTGCACAAGTAGATTTAAAACAAGCAACCCTTTATGCGGCGGAAGATGCTGATATAAAGCTACGTCTTTGGCAAGTATTGAAACCGCAACTTGTTGCTCGTGGAATGACAAAAATTTATGAGCGTCTTGATCGGCCTCTTGTAGAAGTTCTTGCAAGAATGGAAGAACGGGGGATTCTTATTGATAGGCAGATTTTATTGCGTCTTTCAGGAGAGTTAGCACAAGCTGCTTTGATTCTAGAAGAGGAAATTTACAAACAAGCTGATGAAAAGTTTAATCTTGCTTCGCCAAAGCAATTAGGGGATATCCTTTTTGGCAAAATGGGATTGCCTGGAGGCGCTAAAACTAAGGGTGGACAATGGTCAACTTCTGCACGGACCTTAGAAGAGTTGGCTGCTGAAGGTCATATTTTACCGCGTAAAATTATTGAGTGGCGTCAACTTTCAAAGCTAAAATCTACCTATACAGATGCCTTGCCTTCTTATATTTTTTCAAAAACAGGGCGAGTTCATACAAATTATTCTTTGGCAATAACATCAACAGGTCGGTTATCATCATCAGAGCCAAATTTGCAAAATATTCCAGTGCGAACTGCTGAAGGACGTAAAATTCGAACAGCTTTTATTGCTCCCAAAGGACATGTGTTACTTTCTGCTGATTATAGTCAGATTGAGTTGCGTATTCTTGCACATATTGCGGATATAAAAGCATTAAAAGAAGCTTTTGCTAAAGGGCATGATATTCACGCTATAACGGCATCACAAATGTTTGGTGTTGCGATAGAAGGAATGCATTCAGATATACGACGGCGTGCAAAAGCGATTAATTTTGGTATTATTTATGGTATTTCAGCTTTTGGACTAGCCAATCAATTGGGAATTTCACGCCAAGAAGCGGGTCGTTATATTCAACTGTATTTTGAAAGATTTCCAGGAATTAAAGATTATATGGAGAAGACCAAAATCTTTGCACGTGAAAATGGTTATGTAGAAACAATTTTTGGACGTCGTATCCATTATCCAGAGATAAAAGCAAAGAATGTAAAAATTCGTTCTCTTAATGAGCGGGCAGCTATCAATGCTCCAATTCAAGGTTCTGCAGCAGATATTATTCGCCGCGCTATGATACATATGGGAGATGCTTTAAAAGAAGAAAAACTATCAGCAAAAATGTTGCTGCAAGTTCATGATGAACTGATTTTTGAAGTACCAGAAGAAGAAAGTAAAAAAACTATGACTGTTGTTAAAAATGTTATGGAAAATGCTACAATACCGGTTCTATCTTTATCTGTACCGCTTGAAGTAAAAGTTATGACGGCTCAAAATTGGGATGAGGCACATTAATTTTTTTATTTATTTTTAAGAATATTGATTGCGTTGGAAAGATTAAGATAGGCTTTGATAGGCAAATGATCTGAAGCAATGCGTGCAAGTGGTGAATAATGATTTTCAATACTTGTTACCAATTGGTGGGGAAAAGAAAAAACTCTATCAAGGGCTAACAAAGGAAAACGAGAGGGAAAGCTTGGTACAACTTCAAAAGTGCTATCAAAATAGGGAGAAAAATGATTTAAAGATGAGCCTTTTCCCATTCGCCATTCATTGAAATCTCCAATGAGGAGTGTAGGCATAAGGGAGCGTTTTTGGAAAATTTCAAGGAGCATTTTTGTTTGTTGTTTACGAGAGTAACGTAATAAGCCAAAATGAGCCGCAATAATACGAATAGGGCCTGCTGCCATTTCCAACTCTACAATTACAGCCCCACGTGGTTCAATACTAGGAAGAGTGACTTGTAAAGTATCACGTACATATCCCTTTCGCAAAAAAAGAGCATTCCCATGCCAACCATGGCCATGAGGTGACATAGTATTAAGAGGTACAGGAATCAAACCGGTTTCAGCTTTTAATAGCTGAAGATTAATCAAACCGATGCGTTCCCCAAAACGTTTATCTGCTTCTTGAAGAGCAAGGATGTCAACTTGTAATTCAGTAATAACACGGACAATTCTTGTAGGATTAAAAACTTTATCAACACCTACACATTTATGCACATTATAGGAAGCAACGGTCAGATCATAATTACTATTTTGATTGACGATGTTTGATTGATGATGAGAGCGGCTGTGAGTTGTATTTAAAAGGGAGCTATGGAGTTTTTGTTGGATAAAACCGGTAAACCAAGGGAATTTTTGCTTATAAGGGATTTTTGTCATTTTGCGAAAAGAATAGTTTCTAAGAAGCAGAGGGTAAAGATTTACACTAAAAACAAAAGAACCTTGTTTCTAAAAGAAACAAGGTTCTTTAATTAAGTAATGATTTTTGCAATCAATCACGGTTTGAGCCAAGAAACTGTAGCAAGAAGACAAACATATTGATGAAATCAAGATAAAGATTCAGCGCGCCCATAATAACTTTACGTCCTCTGGTATCGCTTTCATCTCCTTCATAATACATCAACTTAATGCTCTGGGTATCGTAGGCTGTTAAACCAGCAAAGATAAAAACACCAATCACAGAGATAGCAAACTGCAAAGCGCTTGATCCAAGAAAAATGTTCACAATCATGGAAAGCAACAAGCCGATCAATCCAATGAATAAGAATGAACCGATTGCTGTGAGATCACGCTTTGTTGTGTATCCATAAAGTGAAAGAGCTCCAAAAGTTGCGGCGGAAATGACAAAAGTTTGCACAACACTTTCTGTCGTATAGCGCAAAACGATTGAAGACAGTGAAAGACCAACCAGAGCAGCATAACCAAAAAAGAGACTACGAGCAGCATTTGTGCTCAATGTATTAATTTTAAAACTGAGAAATAAGACTGCTATGAGTGGTGCAAACATAACAATATAAGAGAATGGCGATGTATAAAATGTTACTCCAAATGGTGTTAGATAAACACTGCTATTGATTTGAGCTGCTGCTTGGCTCATATCTGTTGTCGTTGCTAATGATACAATTGCATAAGCGGCAGCAGCTGTAATAAGCAAACCAATGGCCATTGCATTGTAGACACCCAACATATAGTCGCGTAATCCCTGATCAATTGATGCATCGGCATGAGAAGCAGGTGCCGAACGTAAATCTTTAAAATTAGCCATAATATAAAATCCTTTAGCATATGTTCTGTCAGGTATAGGGCTTTAAAGGTGTCTCTGTCATTACACAGATAAGCTTGGTATAAGCCTTAATTAGGCAAATACAAAAACCCTTAAGAATCACTGACAGAATTCCAGCATATATGCTCTTATTATGGAGATTTATTTAAAAATTACAAGAGATTTATATGAAGAAGGAACCTTACAAATTGGTAAGGAAATAGTTCATTTTAATAAAAAATATTTCCATTTTTTGCCATATTTTTGCAAGATAAAAAGACTACACTTAAAAACTTTTCTATTGTTCACAGAAACTATGTAATACAATCCCTTATAAAATATTCACTATTTTTGCGTTTATGAGAAGAGCGGCAAGTATCATCACACTATTTTCAACCTCCAATATTGCATCTGTTTTGCACGGTTATAAGAGCTATTGAATTGGATTTTTATATAAATATTGATGTATAATGATAAATTGTCTTTTTGAATGCTAAATGATACTCCGAATATCGCAAGATTCTCTGGTTGAAAATCTGTTCATATTAAATAAATCAAGATTATTGATTTGCTTGTGTCTTACAAGAGACATGGTTTTAATGGATTCAACATGAACAGATTCCAAATAAAAGAGATTTAGGATAGTAAGGGCTTTTATTCAATATGAAAAACGGTAATTTATATTTATAATCAATATGTTGTTTTAACAAGACACCATTGAAAATAGTTGAAAAAATGTTTTTTATTAAACAATATATAAAATAAAAAAGGAGAGTTTTTAAACGAAGCACTTAAGAAAGGCTCTGTAAAAGCGATATCTGTAAAAACTAAAAAACATACGAAAAGCAATTGTTCTAATCAAATAAACAGAACTTCAAATGCTGTGAAATGTCTCCTCAAAAATTGTGATGTAGGACACATGGATAAAAAATATTGATTCTATTTGGGTTCATTTCTTTTGCACTAACTAAGTGTAGAAATGTAAAGTTGGAAAGAAAGTAAGATCTTATAGTCCCATGAAGAGAAACACGTGAAATGACGAGCAACAAGAATTGATTAAGAGAAATCAATGTGTAATCAGACTTGTGATGGTCAATAATCTCTGTTTTCTAAGGCACTGAACATATCAATGAGAAGATGCACTATTGGAATGACGCCTTGCTTTCATCCAAGTACGCAATTCTTCAATAAGGATGGCAATAACACCGAGAGTGATAAAACTATCTGCAAGGTTGAAAATAGCAAAATAAAAAATATCATCAATATGAAAAAGTATATAATCAGTGACATGATGAAAGCGAATACGATCAATGAGATTGCCGATGGCTCCCCCAATAATAAGAATAAGACCAAAGCGCATTAAAGACTTATTATATTCAGTATTTTTCCATAACCATAGAAGAAAGATAATCACAATGATCGTGATGGCGATGATTCCCCACTGAGAAAAGGAAGAAAAAAACGAAAATGCAATGCCAGAATTGCGCACATGATAAAGGGAAAGAAAAGGAATAAGCGAAATTTCTGTTCCTAAAGGCATATTGTGCATAACCCAGTATTTGACAGCTTGATCAAGTACTACTGTAAAAGCCAAGCCCAAGAGAAGAAAAGGGAGTGATTTACGAATCATGTTTTTCCTCACATGGTTCCAGTATTAAATAGGGGCGACGGATTTCATAAAGCATAACAGCTGTTGCTACAGCTAGATTAAGCGAGTCTGCTCGTCCGCTTTGTGGAATACGCGTAAGTTTATCACACCGATTCGTAAGAAGATCTGATAATCCCTGTTTTTCATTTCCCATTAAAAGGATAATAGGGCCATTTTTGAAGTCAAGTGTGCGATAATCCAGAGAACCTTTGAGGTGTGTTCCAACAATCATACCTTTAAAGTGAGAAGACCAGTTTAAAAAGCCGTTTTCATCAAAACGATAAAGTGGTACAGAGAAAATAGATCCCATGGTTGCACGGACTGTTTCAGGCGAGAAAGGGTCTGTTGTCTCGCCAATTAAAATAACACCTTTAGCACCTACAGCATCAGCTGTTCGAATAATGGTACCAAGGTTTCCAGGATCACGTACACGATCAAGCGCGATGTAAACATCTTTAATCTGCCCTTTTATCATTTCAAAAGAGTGCCATTTTTGCTTGAAAATACCAATAACTGTTTGTGGATTATCGCGTCGGGTAAGTGATTCCATAACCTTTTGTGAGGCTTTAATAACAAAACCACCGTTGGCTACAGCACGTGCAGCAGTATTTTCGATAGTAGCATTACCGATTTCACTTTTAGAAAAAATAAGCGTCTGTATTGTCCAGCCAAGATTGAGAGCATCAATGACCAATTTCAATCCTTCTGCCATGAAAAGACCTTCTCTATTACGGTTTTTCTTTTGGCTAAGTGCTTTAAGATTTTTTATGATGGGGTTGCTAAGAGAGGTAACTTCTTTCACTCTACCAGTTTTGGGTCTACACATATTCAAGCAATCCAACGGCTAAAAAGAGAAGTAGAAAGAGCACGTCCTGCAACTTCTTCACGCAAAATGAGTTCTCCTGATTCGACCGTACCACCAAGATTTACAAATGCATCACGCATTAAAGCATGAAGTGCAAAGAAGGAAGCACGAATAGAATAAGCTGTAAGGACAACAGAGAGCGGTTTATCAGAGAGAAGTTTACGACAATTTGTGATCATAGCGGGTAAATGATCAAACAGTTGCCAAATTTCACCATGGGGTCCACGCCCATAGGCAGGGGGATCAAGAAGAATCATATCATAGCTTTTCTTACGACGCAGTTCACGCTCGACAAATTTCATAGCATCATCGCAAATCCAGCGAATAGAATGATCTGGTAATCCTGCTCTTTCTTGATTAGCTTTTGCCCACGCAATGGCTTTTTTAGAAGCATCAACATGGGTAACATTCGCACCCGCTCGTGTTCCAATCAAAGAGGCAATACCTGTATAGCCAAAAAGATTCAACAATTTTATAGGGCGTTCGGCTTTAACAATTTGTTCTTCCATAGAGCGCCAATGGGCATCTTGTTCAGGAAAAACCCCCACATGACGAAAGGAAGTAAAACGGCCTAGAAAAGACAATCCATTCCAAGCAAGAGCCCATGTTTCATCAAGTGGCTTTTTAGGAAAATGCCAACGCCCAACCCCTTCTTCATCAAGGTTTCCTGTGAAAATAGCATCAACATCAGCCCATTGTTTTTGTGGTAAAGCGGGTTTCCATAGTGCTTGACCTTCTGGTCGAATAATGCGGTAAGCTCCATAACGTTCTAATTTTTGTCCATGACCAGAATCAATGAGAGCATAGTTTTCGCTTATACCCGTTTCTAAAATAAGGGGCAGCTTTTCCTGCGGATATCTATTGAATTGAAAGCATTGTGCGGGCATGTTTTGTATCACGGTATATGAGGTATAAAAATATATTATAAAGCTCTTAAATGTTTCGTAAAAGTGCAAAAAAGCTAAAGTCAATTAAAACATGTATAAAAAAAGAAAAAGAGCACTTTTAACTCTGTACTGAATATAAAATACAGAGAGAAAAGATTTCATTTAAATACCATTACACCAGATTTGTGATAGATGTTTTCAATTTTTCAATCTCGGCTTTACTTTTTTTGAGAGCTTTTTTGTATTTGTGATAGGAAAACCAACTGATCAGATTTCCTAATAAAATACCAAAAACAAAGAAAATAAAGAGCCATATAAAGAGGGGAGCATGATAAGTAAAACTTTCAGGATTTGCTCGAAAAGGATCAAGGGTTAACGGAACCATTTGACGATTAGCCACGATAAAAACAATCAAAACCGCTGCGAGAATCACACCGATACTTGTTAGAAGAATACGTTTAATTATCATAAGTTTCTCACTGATTAAGACGGTCGCGTAAATCCTTGCCAGTTTTAAAAAAAGGAATCCACTTTTCTTCAACAGAAACGGCTTCACCTGTTCGTGGATTACGTCCATTACGGGCTGAACGGCTTTTTACAGAAAAAGCTCCAAATCCACGAAGTTCAACGCGATTGCCATTTGCAAGTGCTGTTGCAATTTCCTCAAAAATAGCGTTTACAATATTCTCCACATCCCGTTGAAAAAGATGCGGGTTATGACGAGCGATAATTTGCACAAGCTCTGATTTTACCACAATAGCCTCACTTTCACACAAAAAAATTTTGTAATTGTGCACTCCATGCATATTACAATATATAAACGGATAAAAGCAAAATAAAATCAAGAAAAAACAAATTGCAAGAAACAAAATTTGAAAATACCTTCTATAAAGGGTATACAGATTAAAAATGCGGAGGATTTAAGAGATCAGGAGAGTATGTCCGTACACAATCATTATAAAGCCTTTTCAACGCGATCATCTTTTGGAGATGTTTTAAAAAAAGCATCCCATCATTCGCGTCGCATTAGCATATTAAAATTTTTTTTACCTCTCTTAGCGTTGATTTCAGCGCTGGTTTTTTGCTGGTTTACGTTTTTCTTGGTTCCCGTTACTTCTGATTCTATGCCTTTGAATAATAGAGAAAGTGGCGTGATGAATTTGACGATGCTCAATCCAAAATTAGAAGGGTATACGCGTGCTCATGAACCTTATTGGCTTAAAGCAGAAAAGGCATTTCAAGACCATACACACGCTGGAATGATTGGGTTGCAAAACATTACAGCTAGAGCATTTATGGGCCAACAAAGACAGGTTTTTCTTTCAGCACAAGGGGGGGTTTACGATAACATTAATGGTTTTTTACAGTTGGATAAGCCATTCACGATTACGACGAATGATGGGATGATGGTACAATTTATGTCAGCTAGTATTAACTTATCCGAGGGACAGTTAAAAACAGATCAACGTGTTAATATTCAGCAAGCCGGTTTGAATCTTGCCGCAAACGCCTTACAAATTCGAGAAAAAGGAAAAAACATATATTTTCATGGTGGTGTGCATTTAGTGCTTCAAAAGCAATAACGCAATATCAATACAAATCTTTAAAGGATATTTATAAAGAGAAGTATGTGTATATACAAACAGAAGAATTGAAATAATGAAATCGTACAAAAGATGGATAGGTATGATATTGGCTTTTAGCATGGGAATGTTAGGAGAAGGAGCAGTTTTAGGATATGCTGAAGTGGCTCATTTTGGAATAAGTCTATCAAGCGACAAAGAACCAGTAGAACTTCATGCAGATTCTTTGGAAATACGTGATAAAGAAGGGATAGCGCTTTTTAAGGGTGATGTTTCAGTGGTGCAAGGTGAACGTCTTTTAAGAACGGCAGAATTAGTTGTTTACTACGATAAAGCATATAAAGAAATTGATAAAAACAAGGAAGATACAAAGGCATCATCTGTTTCTTTATTTGGTTCGTCGAGTATACAAAAAATGGAAGCTTTAGGAAAAGTTTATATAAAAATTGCTACGCAAGTTGCTACGGGTGATAAAGGCGTTTTTGATGGAAAGTCAAAAATGATGAGTTTGACAGGGAATCATGTTGTGTTAACTGATGGTGACAATGTGGCAACGGGGTGCAAACTAACGGCAAATATGGAAAGCGGAAAGGCTTTTTTAGAAGGTTGTGAGACGCCTAAGAAAAAAGGTCGTGTTTCTATTATTTTAAAACAAAATCAAAAGAATGGCCATTAAGATTTCATGTTTGGAATCAAAAGAAAAAAACAGACCGATAGGTATAATCTTGAAAGTGAAGCTTCAAAAAATCCCTTAAAAGGGACCTTGATTGCCAGTAATTTGATTAAAGTTTATCGAGGAAGACGAACTGTTAATGGTGTTTCTTTTGGTATTCGTACGGGAGAAGCCGTTGGCATTTTAGGGCCCAATGGGGCAGGTAAAACAACTTGTTTTTATATGGTGACAGGGCTTATAAAATCTGATGGAGGATCCATTAAAATTGATGGATTTGATATTACGCATCTTCCGATGTATCGACGTGCGCGTTTAGGTATTGGATATCTTCCACAGGAAGCGTCTATTTTTCGTGGTCTTTCAGTAGAAAATAACATTAAAGCTGTTTTAGAGGTCGTTGAAAAAGATCGCCTTAAACAACGTGAAGAGTTAGATAGCCTTTTACATGAATTTAAAATTGATCATTTACGTAAAATGTCTGCACTTTCGTTATCTGGAGGTGAACGTCGGCGACTTGAAATTGCGCGCGCTTTAGCTTCTCGTCCCCATTTTATGTTACTTGATGAACCATTTGCAGGAATTGATCCTATCGCTATTTTCGATATTCAACAACTTATTCGTCATTTAACGAGGCGTGGCATTGGTGTTTTAATAACGGATCATAATGTGCGTGAGACATTAGGGCTTGTCGATCGCGCTTATATTATTCATACAGGACGGGTGTTAGTTCACGGTTGTCCTAACGATATTATCAACAACGTTGATGTACGCAGAATTTATTTGGGAAATCAGTTTTCTCTTTGATTTTACAGCTTTCACGAGTTTCCGTTTAAGTTTAACCAAACATTATTACTGAAAATCTCCTTATTTATGCCAAAACTTCTTTTATGACTATAACCTTAATGTTGTTATTGAGTGGTGAAAAAGGCTTCATCATTAGAGGTTAGTTTGTTGTTTTATAAGTTTAGCTTACTCATAATTGTATTATAAAAAAGATATCACTAGATTAACGTGATAATGAGTGATAAACGAAGCGCTCAATAAATGCGTGTGTTATTGAAAGGTAAGAGATATTTATCATATTTTTCTCTGTCGAATCAAATAATATATCGATGATGCTGTTTTAGGTATTTTGATGGGAGCACCGGTTTATATATTGCGGTTATTCAATAGGAGTTGTCGTATTTTATTGGTTTATATGGCCTATTTGAAAATAGGAGCTTGGCTACAGATATCAGGCTAAATCTATAAATCTTTTAAAATAATCATTAAATTTCTAAAAATCTTTATATTCTTGTTATAAGTCGATGTTCAAGCTATACAGTAATTTTCAAAGTAAAGGTCCATTTTGCTCAGTATGCTTTTCATCTTAATTTAAGGGCTCATTTTTAAAGAAAGAAAAACTCTGATGGCGGATTATACATCAACTCTTATGACAAGTTTAATAAATTTATGAATAATGGCCTTTTCTAGAGTCGTAAGGAAATTAACTTTATGAACAACTTCATTTGTTTGGTTTCTCATGCCGTTAATGATGATCTGAATACTATTTATTATTGTTTTAGAAGTGATATGAGATGTATTGAGCCATCACCCATTATAAATTGAAAAGTAAAAACACATGCGATGTTGCGAAAAGTGAAAGAACATTAAGTATCTATAGCGTTTATAGGTTTATTGATGAGCATTTTAGCGTGTAAGAGGAAAATTAAAGTATGAATTTGAGTGAGTTAATAGCACCGGAAGCGATCATTCCGGCTCTTAATGCTAATTCGAAAAAACAGGTTCTGCAAATTTTAGCCGAAAAAGCTTCCAAGCTAACAGGTCTTAGTGAGCATGTGATTTTTGATGTTGTTTTACAACGCGAGAAGCTTGGTTCAACGGGTTTGGGTGGAGGTATTGCGATTCCTCATGGAAAATTACCTGATATTAATCGGATCATTGGTATATTTGCACGTCTTGAAAGTCCTGTTGATTTTGAAGCTCTTGACGACGAACCTATAGATCTCGTTTTTCTCCTTTTAGCACCTGAAAATGCTGGTGCAGATCACTTAAAAGCTTTATCACAGATCGCACGTGTTTTGCGTCACACTGATGTTGTACAAAAGTTGCGCAGTACGCATAATGCCAATGCGCTTTATGCTTTATTGATTCAGACTTCAGAATCAAATGCAGCTTAAAAGTTATTATGAGCGTATAAATTGCGAAGTATGCACTACAGAGCGTAGGAAATAATATAATTTGCATCTTAAGACTAATAACAAAAGGTTATGTCATGAGATTTAAGAAAATCACTTCTAAGTGAACCTTCTTTTTAAAGAGCAAGCAACAAAAACGAAGGGCTTGTCCTTTCTTGTTCTCGTATATTAAAGCATCTAATTATTATGTTCGTGGATTCTTTTATCCTGTTATACTGTAAAAACACTATCATTTGAGATATGGTGAGATAAATTCTGTAAGTCTTCTTAATATATTAAGTGCTTTTAGAGTACGTGGTAAATATTTTTAAGCAGGACTTGTCTGTAGAGACTTTAGTTAAGTGAATCACATGAGTGGGAAGAAAAGATGAGACCGCTCGACAAGAATCCAAACTTTTTCAGTCCAGATTGGATTAAGAATCTTCGTCCTTTGAAAGCGGGAAGAAATAAACAGAAAAGTTTATTTGTGCATTGAATTTTTTTGTAAGTTGAGTTTGAGTGTTTAGGGATAATATTTTAATGCTCAAGAAAAAATAAGAGATATATTGTATCTTCAGTATAGCAAGATATTGATTTTAAATATAATTCACTATTTCGCATGTTGGATGAGAGATCCGAATATTGTAAAATTCTCTCATTCCAAACTTGTTTATGTTGAATCAATCAAAACCATTTCCTTGCACGTTGTAAACGGAATTAGCGTGTGGATAAAAACTGTACAAGAAAGGGGTAAAAATGCTTCCTATGAATCGTCTCAAGTATCGAGAATTGTAGCAAAACATTGGGAGCTGGAAAATAGTGTTATGGTGCCAGCTTTCTTCTTCACAAGTGGAGAGATCAACTATTTTATAGATATGATTTAGATGTCTGCTGTTGTATAGAGCTCATGCTAAAGAACAATTTTGTACGGTAAGAATGAAAATTATACCTTTAGGTTGGGTGAAAGAGTTTTTATGCATAGGAAGATTTATTTAAGTGTCTTTAATTGATTAAAATATTGTTTAAAAAACGGTAATGTTAGAACTGCTATAGAAAAAAGTTTTATATTTCTTTTTATAAATTACTTAGAAATAAGATAAGGAGACTTTCCCAAAGAATTCTTAAGAAGTTTTTTATAACAGAAAGAAAAATATCGTCTAATACATTAAAATAATACGATTAAGCTATTATAAGCTACTAAAATCATTTTAGAAATTAATAATTGGAGATGAAATATATAGGGAAATAAGATCAAAAGAAACAAAGTTGTATGTGATTATTGAGATAGAATCTAAATTCTTTATGTTTTATTATTAATATCTTGATAATATTTTATTATTTTTACAAGGTATTTTGAAGATTGAGAAAAAGTGTTATCGGGACGATATTGAATACGAAATATGAATGCACTATAATGAGTAAAAGATGGAGTATTTTGCGAACATAAATGTATTGAATGCATAAAGTCGAGAAGTGATATTCGTAAGGCGATTAAGCTTTTTTGCGGGGAGTCCGGGGTGTATTTTCAAAATTTTGCATCAGATTGCTTGTGATATAAAGAGTATGGTTTATTTCTTAACAGAGTGATGGTATATTTTCATCTCGTTTTGAAGTTTTATAGCTTAAAGAAATCATTTTTTATACAAAAACGAAATAAGTAGCGTAAAATGAAGATATTATTTTTTAATGTGGTTATTGAATAAGAAGTTTATGTTTTGGTAATGATTAAAAGGTCACAATGAAACGTAGAAATCTATTTTGATTAGTATGAAAATATTTCGCTTATTGAAGGAATTAGGACAATAACACATGAATATCGAGGAGTTTTTGTTGAATTTTTCTAATGAAGAAAATCTTGTTAGAGACTAAAGAAGTGAGCTAAATGAAGATGTTTGAAAAGACTGTTATTGCTGCATCTGTAATGGTTCTTGTTACAGCGGGAGTGGCATATGCACAAACGCCAAGCCGTTTAAATCAATTTGAAGCGTGGGGAGCCTATTCTTATAAATCGCCCAAAAATACGATTTGCTATGTGTTATCGGTACCTTTGAAGGCTCTTCCAACGACAGTTAATCATGGTGATAACTTTTTCTTGGTTACCAAGCGTTCTCATTCACCTATTTCGTTTGAACCGCAGTTTATGGCTGGTTATACCCTTCAAGAAGGGTCGAGAGTGACAGTGACCATTGGAGGTAAGGACTTTGATTTTTTCACGAAAGATTCCTCAGCTTGGCTGGCGTCATCAGAGCTAGAAAAGCAGCTTGTTTCTGCTATGCGTGCTGGAAGCAATATGACAGTGCAAGCGATATCAAAACGAGGAACGCATACCACTTATACTTATTCCTTAAAAGGGGTCACTGCTGCATTAAACGCAGCTCAAAAGTGCCATTAAGGTTTCGATAACTCTAAAATAGTGATGTAAATTGGAAAGCAATGGCCATTTCCTATGACCTTAGACCAGTTGGTTCATGTTTTGCACGAAAAACAGATAATGTGGTCGTGAAGGAGAGTTCTAAGCTCTCTTTAATTGGTTTGTCGCAAGATGAAATGATGCAAGCTTTAAAGACAGTTAGTGTACCAGAGCATCAAACGCGTATGCGTGTGCGTCAGCTTTGGCATTGGCTTTATGTGCGTGGTGTTTCAAATTTTGATGATATGCTGAATATTTCTAAAGCAATGCAAGAAACACTTAAGTGTCATTTCTCCATTGCGCGCCCAGAAATTGTTGGAGAACAAATATCAAAAGATGGTACGCGTAAATGGCTCTTACGTTTTCCTGCACGTGGAGCTGGAAGGCCTGTTGAAATTGAAACGGTTTATATCCCTGAAGAAGGACGTGGTACTTTATGTCTTTCATCGCAAGTAGGGTGTACTTTAACCTGCTCTTTTTGCCATACGGGAACGCAGATGCTTGTTCGTAATCTGACCGCAGAAGAAATTTTGGCACAATTATTGGTTGCACGTGATTGTTTGGGTGATTTTCCTGATAAGAATACCCCTGATGGAGCAATTGTTCCCATTGAAGGACGAAAAATTACCAATATTGTTATGATGGGAATGGGAGAACCTCTTTATAATTTTGAAGCTGTTAAAAAAGCTTTATTGATTGCCTCTGATGGCGATGGACTTTCTTTATCAAAACGTCGAATTACGCTTTCAACTAGTGGGGTTGTTCCTGGAATTATCCGAACTGGAGAAGAAATTGGTGTTATGTTAGCAATTTCACTCCACGCAGTACATGATACACTAAGGGATATGCTTGTTCCCATTAATAAAAAATATCCGCTTGCTTTACTAATGGAGGCTTGCCGTAATTATCCTGGTCTTTCCAATGCAAAACGAATCACATTTGAATATGTTATGCTGAAAGATATCAATGATAGTTTAGATGATGCTAAGCAATTGATTCAGTTATTGAAAGGGATTCCTGCTAAGATTAATTTAATCCCTTTTAATCCGTGGCCAGGGAGTAATTATCAGTGCTCTGATTGGGAGCAAATCGAGCGTTTTGCTGATGTCGTTAATCAAGCGGGCTATGCTTCTCCTATTCGGATACCGCGTGGACGCGATATTTTAGCTGCATGTGGACAGCTTAAATCGGCTTCAGAGCGCTTACGTAAATCTGAACGTTTACGACTTGAAAATGCTATTGGTCATTAGTTAACGTAATTTTCAGCTATATCGAGGCCTATGCTTTTTTGTTTGTAATTTAATATCCAAACCTCATGCGATGGCATATGTGAGACAGATACTAAGATGGATAAGTGCTAGACGAACAGTTTCAGCGTTTATATGCTAAATGGGGTAAGATATTGTCTATAGTCTCGTTTGTATAATCTCTGAAATTAAGAAGGAAGCCTAATTTAGAGGGAATATGAGGTCTTAAGGATTATAACTAATTTCTACCTTATTATCATACTCTTTAATTCGGTTTTATGTCTTTTAAAAGCATCTACGGTAATATATTTTAAAAAGTGGAGATTGTGCAGTGCCTCATGTTTTTGTTTATTATTTTCTTAAATAAGATCACGCATCACAAGCAAAACAGAGGATCTAAAATATAAATACCATTGAGTTATCCATTGATATGTTTTTTAAGTATCTCTTAGTGCACTCTTCATATAACGATAATGCTTGTGAGGAGTATAACAAAAAGCTTCTGTGAAATGTATTGTACTCCTACACCTTTATGTTTAATAAAGGTGTAAATTGGTACCACCATTCTATTTTTTAGCTCCCAATGTTGTAACAGCTTTTAGCACTTGAGATGGTTCATAAGAGGTGTTTTTATTCTTTTCTTAGATAGTTTTTATCCATACGAAAACTCCAGCTTCTCTTGTGATGTACAAAGGAAAGGTATTGTTTTATTCAAAATAAACAGGTTTGAAATGAAAAAATCTTATAATATTTGTTTTTTTATTTAAATTAAAAGCGATACATTACACTTATAAATCAATGTTTTGTAACCACAAGGAGATGGAGGGCAAAGCTGGTAAAAGTACCAGCAATAAGCCAGTCGAGAAAGCGAATATAAAGAGGGTTCTTTTTGAGAGTTTTGGTAAGTTTATGCGCTGTAAAAACGATTGCAATTGTAATGGGGAAAGAAATAGGAATATAAGAGAGTCCTAAAAAGAGTAATTTTTGTGTTGCCATAGGATCATTCGCATTGATAAATTGTGGTAAGAATGTCGCGTTAAAGAGTATAACTTTAGGATTGAGAAGATTAATTCCAATACCAGCAAGATAGTTACGTTTAGCGCTTTGAGATTTAGAAGATGTCTGTTCAAAGGAAAAATTGGGGTTTCTCCGTAACGCTTGAAAGGAAAACCATAAAAGATAAAAGGCGCCAACAATTTTCAGAAGAACAAAAGTATGTGGTGCAGCAAAAATAAGCGCTGATAAGCCAAGTGCTACAGCCGTAACCTGAATGGCAAACCCTGTTGCACTACCCAAGGCGCACATAATTCCAGCTTTTTTGCTTTGTGTAATGGTTCGTCCTACAGAAAGCATCATATCTGGTCCTGGAATAAGTGCTAAAATCAACGATGCTAAAGCAAATTGTACAACAATAGACCACTCCGGTAGAAATGACACGTAAATCTCCTTTTGTTTTTAAGCAGTGTTCACTATTTATACTTTGAGGCACCTTTATTTACGCTTTTTGCGTCTTTTTAATGTTGCTTAAAAAGAATTTATTTTTATATTTCTTGCATCGTTTTGATTTTTGGGTAGAAATAAAAAAGTAGCTCATATAGAACGTTAAAATGAAAAAGTGGCAAAATATTAGAAAAGTTGTTTTGGCTTATTCAGGTGGATTGGATACGTCAATTATTCTTAAATGGTTGCAAAGTGCGCTAGGTGTTGAAGTTGTAACTTTTACAGCAGATTTGGGGCAGGGGGAAGAGCTAGAACTTGCTCGTCGTAAAGCTGAAATGCTAGGTGTTAAAGAGATCTACATTGAAGATTTGCGCGAAGAATTTGTGCGTGATTTTGTGTTTCCGATGTTTCGAGCCAATACCGTTTATGAGGGGACTTATCTTTTAGGAACATCAATTGCACGTCCACTTATTTCAAAACGCCTTATTGAAATTGCTGAGGAAACAGGGGCAGATGCCATTGCTCATGGAGCAACAGGAAAAGGCAATGATCAGGTACGCTTTGAGCTTTCCGCTTATGCGCTTAATCCTGATATAAAGATTATTGCTCCATGGCGTGATTGGGATTTTAAGAGTCGGACAGATCTCTTTGAATTTGCTCGTATTCATCAAATTCCTGTAGAAAAGGATAAGCAAGGTGAAGCGCCTTTTTCAGTGGATGCAAATTTATTGCATTCTTCATCAGAAGGAAAGATTTTAGAAGATCCAGCACTTCCTGCTCCTGAATATGTCCATATGCGTACTCTTTCGCCGGAAGATGCTCCAGATCAAGCAACCAGAATTACTCTTGGCTTTAAAAAAGGCGATGCTGTTTCAATCAATGGAAAAAATTTATCTCCTGCAACTTTACTTGCAGAATTAAATCGTTACGGGTGCGATAATGGTATTGGTCGGTTAGATTTGGTAGAAAATCGCTTTGTGGGTATGAAATCGCGGGGTATTTATGAAACACCAGGTGGAACCATTCTTTTGACGGCTCACAGAGCTATAGAATCTTTAACGTTAGATCGTGGCGCAGCTCATTTAAAAGATGAGTTGATGCCACGTTATGCAGAACTCATTTATTATGGATTTTGGTTTTCGCCGGAACGTAAGATGTTGCAGGCAGCTATTGATTTATCTCAAGAACATGTTGAAGGTGAAGTCACGTTAAAGCTTTATAAGGGGAATGTAATTATTGAAGGGCGCCAAAGTAAGAAATCACTTTATTCCAGTGAGTTAGTAACTTTCGAGGATGATCAAGGTGTTTATGATCAAAGAGATGCAACTGGTTTTATTAAATTAAATGCTCTACGTTTGCGTACATTAGCAATGCATCATCAAGGTGATAAAGAAAAGAAATAGAAAGTTACGGTGACAAGTGTAAAGTAGGTGCAGTGCTTTTGTATGAAATGCCTAGTTTAAGCATTTTTTCTGTTGGTTTTTACCGTTCTTTCGTTCAATACTAGAAGCTTATCTTTTGCGCTAATAAATATAATAAGCAAAACCCATGATAATAATAGCAATGAAGGCTTCGATAATCAAAACAAGTCAATTTTGCTTTATAATATTGAATGTTTTTGATTTTTATCAGAACAGAATATGTTTATAACGAGGGCGGTTTTTGTATTGTGGCTTAGAGTATAAAGAAATTTTCATCTTTTTGCTTGCTATTATTGACGAATAAATTCAAGAACCATACACCCTATTTTGAAAGAGTGTAATTTTTAGGATAAATAATAATGATGCGTGATCAGTGTGATACCCTCAACCTTACGCCTGAATTAAAAGATGCAGCTTCTCAATCGAGAACTTGGCCATTTGAAGAAGCACGTAAGATTATCAAACGGTATGAAAAAACGGGTTATCCAGACAGTCTGATATTTGAAACAGGTTATGGCCCTTCTGGTTTACCGCATATTGGAACTTTTGGGGAAGTTGCACGTACAACCATGGTGCGTCATGCATTTCATATTCTCACGGAGAATAAAGTAAAAACAAAATTACTTTGTTTTTCTGATGATATGGATGGTTTGCGCAAGGTTCCTGAGAATGTGCCTGATCGCGAGAGGATGGAACATTATCTTGGTCAACCGTTGAGCCGTGTACCCGACCCTTTTGGAGATGATTATCCTTCTTTTGGAGCGGCAAATAATGCGCGGTTACGGGCTTTCCTTGATCGTTTTGGTTTTGATTATGAATTTGCAAGTGCTACGGATTATTACAATTCCGGTCGTTTTGATGAAACACTTTTAAAAATCCTTGCTTGTTATGACAAGGTTATGGCAATTATTTTACCAACATTAGGTGAAGAACGGCAAGCGACCTATTCACTCTTTCTACCGATTTCTCCCTTTTCTGGAAAAGTATTACAGGTACCGATGATTGCGCGTAATGTTGAAAAAGGGACTGTCACTTATATTGAACCTGAAACAGGAGAAACCATAGAAACAGAGGTTACTGGGGGCAAAGTTAAGTGTCAGTGGAAGGTAGATTGGGCAATGCGTTGGACAGCACTTAGCATTGATTATGAAATGGCCGGAAAAGACCTTATCGATTCCACAAATCTTTCTTCTAAAATTTGTAAAGTATTAGGTGGAAAGCCCCCAGAAGGATTCAACTATGAGCTCTTTTTAGATGAGAAAGGGCAGAAAATTTCCAAATCCAAGGGAAATGGCTTAACCATTGATGAATGGCTTACTTATGCCCCAACAGAGAGTTTAGGGCTTTATATGTTTTCAAAACCTAAAACAGCAAAAAGGCTTTATTTTGATGTTATTCCTAAAGCTGTGGATGAATATTATGCTCATCTTTCTGCTTATGGTCGTCAAAGTTGGCAAGAACGGCTTAGTAATCCTGTATGGCATATTCATAATGGTTGTCCACCGCAGGTTGATTTGCCTGTATCCTTTGCGATGCTTTTAAATTTGGTAAGTGCTTCAAATGCGGAGAATGCAGAAGTTCTTTGGGGTTTTATTTCTCGTTACGCTAGAGGAGCAAATGCACAAACTTATCCAGAACTGGATCAATTGGTGAAGTTTGCCATTAAATATTTTGATGTTTTTGTTAAACCAAACAAGAAATTTCGTATACCAGATGATAGCGAACGAGCAACATTAGCACAAATTGATGAAAAATTAGCTCATTTACCTGAAACTGTTGATGGCAACATATTACAAAATATGCTTCTTGATGTTGCACGGTTAACGGAACGCTATCAAGATCATAGCAAAAAAAGCCCTGAAGGTGGGCCTGGTGTTTCCAATGTTTTTTTTCAAATGTTGTATGAAGTTCTTCTTGGACAAGAGCGAGGTCCACGATGGGGATCATTTATAGCGCTTTATGGGATTAATGAAATGCGTGCACTGATTGCTGAAACACTTGCACGACCTATGGAGGAATAATGGAACGAAGAGTGCAGGAAGTAAAGCGACGCCGTACATTTGCAATTATTGCTCACCCAGATGCGGGGAAAACAACATTAACAGAAAAGCTTTTATTGTTTGGTGGTGCTATTCAACTTGCAGGAGAAGTAAAAGCCAAAAAAGATCGTATTCAAACCCGTTCTGATTGGATGAATATTGAGCGTGATCGTGGTATTTCCGTTGTGACTTCGGTGATGACGTTTGAATATGAAAATCATATTTTTAATCTCCTAGATACCCCAGGCCATGAAGATTTTGCAGACGATACTTATCGCACGCTTACAGCTGTTGATAGTGCTATCATGGTATTGGATGGGGCCCGCGGGATTGAGCCTAGAACACTAAAACTGTTTGAAGTATGTCGGATGCGGGATATTCCTATTGTTACTTTTATCAATAAAATGGATCGTGAGGCACGTGATCCTATAGAGCTTTTAGATGAAATTGAAGAAAAGCTTGCTCTTGATACCGCCCCTATAACATGGCCCATTGGGACAGGTAAAGATTTTGTTGGTACCTATGACCTTCATCATAATCGGTTTCGTCAAAAAGATGATGAGATAACACAGCAAATAGTTTCAAATCCCAGAGAGATTGTCCATTTACTCCCTGAATATCAACGTTCAACTTTTATTGAAGGGGTAGAACTTGCTCAAAGTGTTTGCAAGAATTTTGATCTGCAAGCTTTCCGTGAAGGTCATATGACACCGGTTTATTTTGGTTCAGCTTTGCGAAATTTTGGTGTTCGTGATTTGATCAATGCGCTTATTGATTTTGGTCAAAGTCCTCGTGATCAAAGTGCAGATCAGCGCAATGTCATAGCAACTGAACCTAAAATGACGGGATTTGTTTTTAAAATTCAAGCGAATATGGATCCTAATCATCGTGATCGTATTGCATTTTTTCGGGTATGTTCGGGAACACTTGAACGTGGTATGAAAACAAAGTTGGTTCGAACAGGAAAACCGATGACACTTTCGGCTCCACAATTTTTCTTTGCGCGTTCGCGCCAAATTGCTGATCAAGCCTATGCTGGTGATATCGTAGGGATCCCTAATCATGGAACATTGCGTATCGGCGATACTTTGACTGAAGGAGAAGATATCCTCTTTAAGGGAATACCAAATTTTGCACCAGAGATTTTGCGTCGTGTTTGTTTGGGCGATCCAATGAAAGCAAAAAAGCTCAAAGAAGCTTTGCAACAAATGGCTGAAGAAGGGGTTGTACAATTGTTTATTCCTGATGATGGGTCGCCTTCTCTCATTGGTGTTATTGGTGCTTTGCAAATTGATGTCTTAAAAGAACGATTAAAAATAGAATATTCTTTGCCAGTGAATTTTGAGTCTGCGCGCTTTAATTTATGCCGTTGGATTTCAGCGCAGAGCAAAGATGAGTTGCAAAAGTTTCTTAGCAATCACCGCTCTGCTATTGCGTATGATTTAGAAGGTGATCCAGTTTTTTTAGCGGAGAACCATTTTTCATTAAATTATGAAGCAGAAAGAGCTCCTAAGATAAAATTTTCTACTTTTAAAGATTATCAAGTAAGCTTTTAATGTAAAGAAGAATTTTTTATGTAACAATTTGGTTGATAATGATTTTTCATATTGAGTTGGGGATCTGAATATTGTTATTTTTTCTGAAAACAAAAGGAGTATGTAAAGAACACTTTCAGATTGCACTGTATAAAGAATACGGTAAATTTATTTTAATATTCAATAAGTTATAATATATTTGTAATTGTAACGTCTTTTAAAATTTTGATATATTTTTTCACAATAGCTTAAGACAAGCTCATATATTTAAGTATTTTGAATGTCAGTTAAAAATCTCCTGTATAAATAGAGCTTTTCAGTTTTTTCTTGTATGAAAATTGTATACAGTCAAAATAAAGCAAATAATCAATAAGATGAAATTTGTTATTCCCAATATGAGATCATATGACTTATAAACCACGTGTCTTTTCTATATCTTCTGGAACGGATTTTTTGCCTCACTTTGTTGATGCACTGCTCTCTGGTACCCTTATTGATAATTTTGCTCCCAATGGAGATATTCAAACTGCTCTTGCTGATAGCCTTATTTATGTTCCGACACGTCGTGCTGCGCGCGCTTTGCGTTTAGCTTTTGTTGAAAGAAGTAATACACAATCAACCTTTTTGCCAACTATTCGTGCTCTAGGAGATGTCGATGAAGACAGTTTCCTTTTTGTTGAAAATCATACCAGCACTCTGAATCCACCCATTGGAAAAAGTGAACGCTTACTGCTTTTAGCGCGCCTTATTCGTCCATGGCGTGAAAATTTACCTGCGCATCTGCGTGCCATGTTTGGTACAGAAGATGTGCTTATTCCGGCTCATAGTGCTGATGCAATTTGGTTTGCTCAGGATTTAGCGCATTTGATGGATGAAATTGAAACAGAAGGAGCAGATTGGTCGAAACTTAAAGATATTGCACCTGATATGGTCGCTGAATGGTGGCAAATAACGCTTGACTTTCTGACTATTGTTACGCAAAATTGGCCCAAAATCTTGAAAGAAAGACAACGAAGCAATCCCGTTGAATGGCGTAATCAAGCACTCACAATGCATGCAGAGGCTTTACGACGTATGCTGCCTGATAAACCGATCATTGCAGCTGGTGTGTCGGGTTCTATGCCCGCAGTTTCTCATCTTTTAAAGGTTATAGCTTCTCTGCCCAAAGGGGCTGTTGTTCTTCCTGGTCTTGATCTCCATATGGATGAAGAACAATGGAATGCATTAAGCACAAGCAATAAAGAAAAAACAGCTTGCGATTTTTTTGATCCAGCAGAAAATGTTTTTAGCCATCCTCAATATCATTTAAAAAAACTTCTTTCTCTCATGGAGTGTCAACGTCATCATGTTTGCGAAATTGGCCAACAAAGTAGCACAAAGAAAAGACGAATGGCTCTTTTATCAGAGGCACTTCGACCAGCTTCTACGACAGATAAATGGATACAAATTGTCCGTAACGATTATGAGGCTCTTTGTGCAGACTGGTCATTTATTGAAGCTATCAATGAACGTGAAGAAGCTCTCGCTATTGCTGTTGCTTTACGCAAAGCTATTGAAAAACCCCAAAAAACCGCAGCTCTTATTACAAATGACCGTAATTTAGCACGCCGTGTTGCCGTGGAATTACAACGATTTGGAATTGAAGCAAATGATTCAGGGGGAATACCACTTGCCCAAACATTGCCTGTAACTCTCTTACGACTTATCTTAGAAAATGTATTGCAACCTGATGATCCCATTGCTTTTCTTTCTCTTCTTAAACATCCCCTTACAACACTCCAACAAAATCGTCATCGTTTACGGGAAATGGCAGAAAATTTTGAACTTTTTGTTCTTCGAGGGAATACAGGGCGCATCAATCTTTGCGAGTGTGATCAATTTCTTGAAAAATGGATTGAAACATACTTTCATAATAGTTCTGAAATCAACGCTCTTGATCAGCAGAAATGTGAAGAAGCACGTTTCCTTTGTCATCTTTTGAGGACAGCTGTTGAACCTTTAACATCTCTTATGAAACAAGAGAAAGAATGCACCATCAACGAAGCTGCGATAGCAACTGTTGAAGTTTTTGAAAATTTTGGTCGCAATGAGGATAATTCTCTTGCACATCTTTATCAACACGAAGCAGGACAAGCCCTATCAAAGTTTTTACGTGAATTGGTCAGTGATCAATCAGGATTAACATTTCATCTTTGTGAATGGCCTGCTATGTTTTCTGCTATAATAGCAACTCGTTCCGTTGCACCTTCGCCTGGAGGACATCCACGTGTATTCATCTGGGGTACTTTGGAATCGCGTTTGCAAACGGTTGATACAGTGGTCATCGGCGGTCTTAATGAAGGGTCATGGCCGATATCAACCCGAAATGATGCTTTTTTATCGCGACCGATGAAAATGATGTTAACTCTGGAACCACCAGAGCAGCGTATTGGTCTTTCTGCGCATGATTTTCAATGGGCAATGGGAATGGATAAAGTGGTGATGAGTCGCGCATTGCGCGTTAATCATACGCCTTCCATTCCATCACGCTGGCTACAACGCATGGAAACAGTTGTAGGAAAACAGGTTTGGGAACAAATCCGTGAACGAGGTGAAATACTACGCCATTGGGCAAAGATGCTTGATCATACAAACATAACTTCTGAGGTGGAACGTCCTTGCCCTTCTCCACCTCTTGATATACGCCCGCGCCATTTTTCAGTCACTGAAATAGAAACATTGCGATATGATCCCTATGCTATTTATGCCAAAAAAATCTTAAGGCTCAAACCACTTAAAGAACTTATTCATGATCCTAGCGCTTCAGAACGTGGAACACTTTATCACGCTATTCTGGCGGCTTTTTGTACACAAATGAAAAATCCAAATGATGCAAATGCACTCAATGTACTGCTTTCTATTGGACGTAAAGAATTTGATAAATTCAACTTTCCACCGGATATTGAAGTAATTTGGTGGAATAGTTTTGAAAATTTTGCTCCACGCTTTATTCAATGGGAACAAAGTTTAGGGCTGCGAGAGCGATATTCGGAAGTTGTATCACAAAAAATTTCTATAGGAACAACAGGGGTAACTCTTTCAGGACGTGCTGATCGTCTTGATGTTTTGCCAGATAAAACGGTTGAAATTCTAGATTTCAAAACCGGAACGCCTCCTTTATCAAAACAAGTTCGTGAATTATTATTTCCGCAATTGGCTTTAGAAACAGCTTTACTCATACAAGGGGGCTTCCCAGATTTTCAAGATTTTACACCTTCAAATTTATTTTACATTCCCCTTAACAAAAAAGGTGAAATTAAATCCCAATCAATTCTTTTAAAGAAAAAAGACGGAAAAACTTATCTAAGTGCTGTTGATCTTGCTGAAAATGCATGGGAAAATCTTATCGCACTCATAATTTATTATCAAAATCCACAACAAGGCTATCTCTCACATGCTGTCCCCATGTCAAAACGATATGAAGGTGACTACGACCATTTGGCTCGGTTGTGGGAATGGTCAAGTGGTTTTCATAAAGAAGAGTAATCATGACGTTTTTTTCTATTCCTGAAGCCGCTCTTGATGCACAAGCAACAGCAACACATCCCCAAAAAAACGTGTGGGTTTCTGCAAATGCTGGATCTGGAAAAACCCACGTTTTAAGTGAACGTGTTATCCGTTTGCTTTTAAACGGTACGCCTCCAGCACGTATTTTATGCCTTACTTATACAAGAGCTGCTGCTGCTGTTATGCAATCACGAATTTTTCGCACGCTTTCCAGTTGGAATGAGCTCGATGATGCACAGCTGCAAGAAACCTTAACACGGTTTGAAAAAAAAACTGTTAATGCGCAAAAACTAACTTATGCACGGCAACTCTTTGCGCGTGCCCTCGAAACGCCTGGTGGCTTAAAAATCCAAACGATTCATGCTTTTTGTGAATCTCTCTTGCATCAATTTATGTTAGAAGCCAATATTGCAGGGCATTTTGAACTTCCCGATGATATCAGTCGAAAAAAATTACGACAAGAATCTCGTCGTCAACTTTTAGCTCGTCGTGATGTACAACCTGCTTTGCAACAGTTACTTCAAGTTATTAGCGAACATACTTTTAACCAATTGCTCTATGAGGCAGTTGAAAAGCAACATAAATTGTCTGATTTTTTATCTTCTCTTTTATCTGAAAATGGAGAAGAAAAATTGCGCGCGCTTTTTAACTTAGCGCCCAATGAAACAAATCAATATCTTCTGGAACAAATTAAACAAACAGCGCGCCTTCCTCTTTATGCTCTTAAGCATTGTGAAACCAATGGTAATCAAAGCTTTAAGGATATGGTGGCAAAACTTTCCCAATTAGAAAAGGTGCATGATGAGATAAATATTCTCAATCTTATTTCTGATGTTTATTTTACAACAAAAGGTGAGCCGCGTAATTTTTCACATTTATCTCATAAAAAATCAGACGAAATTTGGCCTTTTATTCAACAAATGCTTGAAGACAAACAAAACAAGCTTTCTGTTCTTTTAGAAAAATATCAATGCGCAAAGGTTGCCACCCTCAATATGGCTGCTTTTCAGCTCTGTGCTATTTATCTCAAAATTTATAAGAATTTAAAAAAGTCCAATGGCTTCTTAGACTTTGATGACCTTATTGAGCGTACGCTTCATTTGTTACAGCGCAAGGGTGCAAGCCAATGGGTGCACTATAAACTTGATCAGGGACTTGATCATATTCTACTTGATGAAGCACAAGACACCAACCCTGAGCAATGGCAAATTATTCAACTGTTGGCACAGGAATTTTTTTCAGGGTATAGCCAACGAACAAACATACGGACTCTTTTTGCTGTTGGAGATGAAAAGCAATCTATTTATTCTTTTCAAGGCGCTGCTCCAGAAAATTTTGCTGCAAATGGACGAATTATTCAAAAAAAAGTGCAACAAACAAATCAACAATTTGAAAAAATACAACTGCATTATTCTTTTCGCTCTACAGCAGATGTTCTTAAAAGTGTTGATCTTGTTTTTGAAACACCAGAAAACTATAAAGGGCTTTCGGCAGAAAATACAAAAACGGTGCATGAAGCTATCCGTATTCACAGTCCCGGTGAAGTTGTTATATGGGATGCCATTTCCAAAGAAACGAGTGACTTTCCTCAAGATTGGCATACAACTGTTAATCATTTAGATACACCTGAAGTTCGTTTAGCAGAAAAAATTGCTGAAACGATTGCCGACTGGTTACAAAAAGGCGAAATGCTTCCAGCAAAAGGACGCTTAATACGGGCAAGTGATATTATGATCTTGGTCCGTAAACGTGATCAATTTGTCTCAGCTCTTTCCCGTGCTCTTAAACACCGTAATATTCCCGTAGCAGGGGCTGATCGTTTACAGCTTACCAAACATATTAGTATCCGTGATTTAATGGCGCTTGCGCGTTTTGTTTTGCAGCCACAAGATGATCTTTCTCTTGCTTGTGTTTTAAAAAGCCCACTTTTTGCTCTTAGTGAAGAGGAACTCTATCAGCTTGCCGCACACCGCACCGGCTCTCTTTGGCAAAGTCTGTGCGCGCATATATCATCGCAGGTATCTTTTAAAGATGCTTTTGAAAAGCTAAACCATTATCGCGCTTTAGTGGATAAAATACCAGTTTTTGAATTCTATAGCTATATTCTGAACAATGATAAGGGACGACAAAAAATTCTGTCTCGTTTAGGATCTGAAGCAAATGATGTGCTCGATGCTTTTATGGATTATACGCTCACTATTCAAAAAACAGGATTACCAGGATTACAAGCTTTTTTAGAAACATTAAGTGCAAGCGAACCAGAAATTAAACGTGAATTTGAACAAAGTAATGAAGAAATTCGTATCATGACTGTTCATGCTGCAAAAGGATTAGAGGCTGCTGTTGTGTTTTTAGTCGATCCTGGTAGTGCGATTTGGCATCCTCAGCATGCGCCTCACTTGCTTAAAGTTCCTTTAAACAATGCACAATGGAACGGAAAACAAGCCTTTATTTGGCATCCCAATGAAAAGTTTGATACAAAACTCTCTAAACAAGCAATTTCATATTTAAAAGAGCGTGCAGAAGAAGAATATAGGCGTCTTCTTTATGTAGGAATGACACGCGCTGAAGATCGCTTGTTTATTTGTGGGTATAAAGGTCCGAAAACGCCATCTCATACATGGTTACAACTCGTAAAAAAAGCCCTCGAACCGCATGCCCTTGCTATAAAAGATTCTTCGGAAGATATTGCAGCTTGGCGTTATTGCATTACACCTGCTTCTTCTGCTTCTATAAACTCAAAAGTTCCTTCCGCTGAATGCCAAACCTTACCACCTTTGCCTGCTTTTTTCTCTCATAAAGTACCAGCAGAACCAGTGTTACCAAAACCGTTAAAACCGTCAGTGGCGAGCCTTTCCATTGAAGCTGATACAGAGCTGTCCTCAAGTCCAAAACAGCTTACCACTTCACCTGTTTTAGGAGCCATGAACACAAACAGAGCTTTTTCCATTGAATATGGTAATCTCGTTCACCGATTGTTACAATATTTGCCCGATTGTCCCCCACAAAAACGTCGAGATTATGCTCGAAACTATCTCAATATCAAAGCCTTTCATTGGCATGAGAGCCAAAGAGAAGATGCTCTTTGCCATATTTGGAAAATATTAGATCATGTTTATCTCAAACCCCTTTTCTCTGAGCATTCACGTGCTGAGGTCTCCTTAATGGGTATTGTGAAAATTCGTGGAAAAGAACAAGCAATCTCTGGTCAAATTGACCGTCTCTACATCACGCAAAACAGCGTTATCTTTGCAGATTTTAAAACAGGAACCCCGCCAGAAAATGAAGCTGCTATTGCTTCCCATCATTGGTTGCAAATGGCTCTTTATCGAAAATTATTGCAAGCTATTCATCCCGATAAAGATATCCAGGCTCTGCTTATCTACAGTAAAGAAGCCAAAATTTTTAAACTTCCTCCAGAAAAACTTGAGGCATTTCTTAGTGAAGTTGCCTTATAAGTTAGTCTTTTCCTTGCAAAGCATTTTTACACTTTATTTACTTTCATAAAATCGCTCAAACAAACACAACGCGCAATCCCTGGTGTAAAAAAGTCCTTTAATAATTTATCTTTGCAATAACTTGATATGAATTGTTATTATACCAATCTATAAAAAGTGAATATAAAGGATAAATAAATGACGTGTATAAAAGTTGATAAGGACAATTTCGAAAGTGAAGTTCTAACCTCTTCCACCCCTGTTGTGGTTGATTTTTGGGCAGAATGGTGTGGCCCTTGCAAAGTGATTGCTCCAATTTTGGATGAAATTTCAATAGAAATGCAAAATCAAGTTAAAATTGCTAAGGTAAATATTGATGAAAATCCGGAACTGGCTACCCAATACGGAGTACGTTCTATCCCTACATTATTAATGTTTAAAAATGGAAATATTTCATCGAATATGGTTGGCGCTACCTCTAAAGGACGTCTTTCTGAATGGATAAAAGATGGGCTTAGTTAATTCCACATATAATCACTATAAAGGAGAGAAATTTTGTCTCTCCTTTTGACTTTTTTAAAATATTCTTTTTTGCATTATATTATAATGAAAAGACAATAAAAATCAAAATTTTAAATGAATTTAAGAATTCATGCTTTTATGCATGTTTCAATTGACTATTTTTATAAAAAATTGCTTTGTATGAAGAATATAGGCAATTCTTTCCTTATAGGCGCGTTAAAAATATTAGGTGAATGATAATTTCATAAAGGTATTTCTTCTTAGATAAGACTATTGAGATAGATAGTGTTTTCAACACATAAAAGGAGATTTTAAGCAAAAACTTTGCAAATTACTTTTCTGAAGCTCACAATTTTTAAGCAGAAAGAAACAAGCAATTCACTACAGGTTATATAATGCTCTTCTAAAGGGTTACCACTTCAATTTAAAATTCTCTTATACTATTCTCTAGAATCAAAATTGTAGGTATCAGATTCTCTAAAATAAATTGATGAATTCCTATAAATTAACGGCTGTCCTTTGCAATTTATGTCATTGTTATATGAAAGAGTCAGCATTTCGTTTCATCTTCCATGGTTGGTACCTCCATGAAGCCTTCTTTATGTTGTCCATCATCTCAGATTTCATAGGTAGTATTGAGGTATTATCAAATTAAAAAATGATGATGTTCATGTTTTTTTAAAATGTACGAATTGCGAAAGACTGTTGCAAACATTCAATGGAATGTTGCGCTGATCTAACTGTTACATGACGCCCATGTTCTTTATAGTGTAAGGTGAGTGCAAAAGTGGCAAGTTCTAAAAGAGCTGTATTTCTTTCTGGCCATTCAACAAGTAAAATATTTTTCTCACGAGCTTCATGAAGCCCTAATTCATCAATTTCTTCTGCCATAGAAAGGCGATAAAGATCAGCATGAATAATTTCAAACTTTGGAAGTTGATAGCTTTGCACAAGAGTAAAAGTAGGGCTTGGAACATCCATAGTGTTATCGTTCGCAAGTGTTTGAATGATTGTACGTGCAATGGTTGACTTTCCAGTTCCAAGATCTCCTTGCAGGGTTACAAGATCTCCTGGCTTTAAAGAAAGAGCTAAATTTTGTGCAAAAAGCTTTGTTGCCTCTTCATTTTCAAGAAAAAAACTAAAATTCATTAAAAGTTCCATGAAATGGATGAAAAATTTTTGTTATCATAAAGGTCAAAATTAAAAAATCGTATCTCCTTTGGAGAGTGGGAAAAAACATTTAACTGTTGTTCCTTTTCCAAAACCGGTAAGAATTTCAACATGTCCACCGTGTAGTTCAACGAAACTTTTTACAAGGGAAAGGCCAAGACCCGCTCCCGCACGCCCACCATGGTGTGAATGGGAAGAAAAACGTTTAAAAATACGATCAAGGACGTCTTCTGGGATGTCAGAGCCCTGATTGTGAACGCTAAAGACAATGTTATCATCTTGTTCATCGACGCAAAATTCAATAGTACTCGCCTCCGTTGCAAAATTAATAGCATTACTCAGTACATTCACAAAAATTTGATGCAAGCGCTTTTCATCAGCAGAAATAGAATTTAAGGAAGGAGAAATTTGTTGTAAAAGCGTAATATGCCGTCCATTAAGGCGATCTTCTACACGTGCTACTGCTTGTATCATAGCATCGGCAATGTTAACCGATTTTATGTCCAACTCCATAATGCCTGCATCAAGGGTAGCAAGATCAAGAATATCGTTAACAATATTTAAAAGAGTTCCTGATTCTGAATGAATGTGTTCAAGATATTCTTGTTGACGTTCATTGATAGAGCCGAAAATTTGATCACGTAAAATATCGGAAAATCCAATAATATTTGTGAGAGGTGTGCGCAATTCATAAGAAACATGTTGGACAAATTCATTACGCAAACGATCAGCACTTTCTAATGCTTCATTTTTTTCTTGAAGAGCACGCGCAACATGGACAGTGTCCGTAACATTCACAAAAGTAAGCATCGTTTGTCCATTAGGAAGAGGGACCAGAGTATAGTCAATAATCATATCATTTTTAAGATCTATACGACCTGAAAATGTTTCACGTTTTTCAGCAAAACCGGTAATGAACTTGGTAAATTGATCCCATTCTTGCCCCAAGGTTAAGGCTGAACAATGGCTTTGTAACTGTGTAATATGGGTTCCTTCTACCAGTAAATTATAAGGAAGAGACCACAATTTCGACAAGGCAGGATTCGATAAACGAAGGCGTCCATCAGTACCAAAAACAACCACGCCTTCGGAAAGTTTATCAAGTGTTTCACCTTGTATTTTAATAAGTGTATTATAACGGCGTTCAAGATCAATTTTTTCTGTAAGGTTTTCGTAAAGCCAAGTGACACCTCCTTGTGGATGAGGGTTCGAGACAACACGCACCGTACGTCCATCTGGAAGATTCCAAATTTGTTGATTCGATTCTGTTTGCCAATAGGCTTTTAAAAGTTCTTCTTTCCATGCGCGCCAATCAGGGTGTTCAGCAATGAGCCCCTTTTCACGTAAACGTTCAAGAAACAATGTATGGCTTGGTTCACTTTCTAAAAAAGAACTCTCCAACGGCCATAAAATTTTAAAAGCATGATTACAGAATTTTAATTTTTGGTTTGTATCAAAAATGGCTACAGCTGTTGAAATTTGGTCAAGTGTTTCACAATGGCTTTGAAGAACATATCTTAATTCATGAGCAAGATTTTCATATGCGCTGTCATCACGTGCAAAAGCTGCCATCCCTTCAGCTGTTGTAATACGTGTGAGATGAAAACGATGCCGTTCTCCACCAATAACCGTGTGAACATGTTCTTGAAAAATTGTTTCTGTTTCATCTGTTTTGCATTGTGTATTTTCATTGAAAAGATCCCCCACGTCATCACTGTCTTCACGAAAGTCTGTTATTTCTCTAAAGGCGCGATTGATAAAACAAACTTTTCCTTCACAATCTTTTATCCATACGGGCTCTTGAATAAGATCAAGAAGATTACGCTGCATTCTCAGTTCAGTAAGAAGACGGGCGATATCTTTCTGTAAACGAGCATTTTCACTCTGTTGTTTTGAGATATCTTGAAAACGAGCAATAGCGACTGTTCCTGCGATGACTCCTGTAACTTGTAGCAGTACATTGTTTGTGGTGGTGATAGAAAGATCAAAAGGGTGACATTTACAACGTAGTTGAGTCAATGTATAATCAAGTTCTCGCAGAGAATTTTCTTCAACCCAGAGCTCAAAACGCTGAAAATCTTTCTGATCAATTCCTATTTTTTGCAATGCAGAAAGGGCACCAACGACACGGGGTAAGGTTGTTGGATTCTCCCAAATAAGGAGGAATTGCTCGGTTTCTTCTAGAAGCCATTCATAATATTTAAGTTTTTCAGAAAAATTTGCCTGAATTATCTTCAAAGTCTTCTGTGCAGTTTTTTTTGCACGCATGATAACAGCTAGGCACGTGAGAAGTAAGGCACAAGAAATTCCTCCACACAGCGCTAAAAGCAGCCATGGACCATTCGGCAAAGTGAAGAAAAATGGTAAATAACCTTCCAATGACTGAGCAACAGCGCATGTTGGAGAAAAAAAGAAAAAAAGGCAAAATATATACGTATATATTCGGATCATTTTTTGAGCTTTTTCTTTGGGGTTATAGTCACCAAAGCTGCGCACGATATCTTTCCCTTTTTTAACCCAAGGAAACGTATTAGTAACGGTAATGGTTTGGTTTATAAGGTCCTTGTGGTGAGACTCCAATATAAGCGGCTTGTTCTTCTGATAAAACACTTAATTTTATTCCTAACCGATCAAGATGTAGACGTGCTACCTTTTCATCAAGATGTTTAGGCAAAACAGTGACTTCATTTGTATAGTGTTCTGCACGGGTAAAAAGTTCAATTTGCGCTAAAACTTGATTAGTAAACGAGGCTGACATGACAAAAGAAGGATGCCCAGTCGCATTCCCGAGGTTTAACAAACGTCCTTCAGAGAGCAAAATGATGCGTTTTCCATCGGGAAAGGTGATCATATCAACTTGTGGTTTAATATTTGTCCATGGCAAATTTCTAAGGGCAGCGACTTGGATTTCGTTATCAAAATGACCAATATTTCCAAGAATACACATATCCTTTACTTGTCGCATATGATCTAAACGAACAACATCTTTATTGCCTGTTGTCGTGATGATAATATCAGCACTGGAAGCAGCATCATCCAAATTAACAACTTCATAGCCATCCATAGCGGCTTGAAGAGCGCAGATAGGATCAATTTCTGTTACTTTAACACGAGCCCCAGCACCAGAAAGAGATGCTGCTGAACCTTTTCCTACATCACCATAACCACAGACAATGGCAGTTTTACCAGCGATCATCACATCTGTTCCACGTCGAATACCATCGACCAATGATTCTTTACATCCATATTTATTATCAAACTTTGATTTAGTGACGCTATCATTAACATTAATAGCAGGAAAATGTAGAAGTCCTTCTTTTTGTAACTGATAAAGACGGTTTACACCTGTTGTGGTTTCTTCGCTTACACCTTTAATTGCTGCGCGCTGTCGTGTAAAAAAACCTGGCGTTGCATCCATACGCTTTTGTATTTGTTTGAAAAAAATTTCTTCTTCTTCTGTTTTGGGATGCGATAAAATATCTTTATTTTGTTCTGCACGACTTCCCATTAAAATATAGTTTGTGGCGTCAGCTCCATCATCTAAAATAAGATTGGAAGGATTACCATCTGGCCATTGGAAGATTGCATCTATATAAGTCCAATATTCTTCCAATGTTTCACCCTTAACGGCAAATACAGGAATGCCAGTTGCGGCGATAGCTGCTGCTGCATGGTCTTGCGTAGAAAAAATATTGCTAGAGCTCCACCGTATATCGGCGCCAATCGCTTTTAATGTTTCAATTAAAACAGCTGTTTGAATTGTCATGTGCAATGAGCCAGAAATACGCGCTCCGCGCAAAGGTTGACTGGAAGAAAACTCCTTACGACAAGCCATCAAACCAGGCATTTCTGTTTCAGCAATATCAAGTTCTTTACGACCATAAGCGGCAAGTGCAATATCTTTGACAACAAAATCTTGAGCTGCCATTCTTCATTCCTTTAAAATAAGTTTTTCCAAGACGGTAGGAGAAATTAAAAAAAAATGCAAGACAAGAAGAGGACTTCTTTATGTGAAAAAGCTCTTTTAAAATCTCCATAAATTTGTGCAACAAATATGCATTTATGGATCTGAGTAGTGATGTTACTGACAGAATAGGAGATCTTCATGATAAGTCTTATTATATAAACAAAATTCTATCCTTTTCACGTAACTTTAAAGCTTTTAAAAGTCTCCAGAGGGAATACCTTTTAAATAATAAAAATGGTGCATTGCTTTACAGTTTTTATATCGATTTTTATGGGATAATATCGAAAGTAGTATACTCGTATTCTACTCACTTATGCGGTTGTTGAAAAAGGAAGAATTACTATAATCTCATGACTAAGCTTTTTAGCAAAATAATATAAATGCAAAGCCATAGATTATCATGTTTATGGATAGGCAGTTCAGAATCGGTTCTTTAGGATTCCAATGTTGCACCTGCTCTTGGATAAAGACAGTTTATAAGAAGTACTTTTCTCCTGTTTTCAACGATTTTTATCAAAAGACTATAGATATACGATTAAACATTTTTTGTGATACTGAATAGAGTATTTAAAATGTAAAAACATCACTCTATTGAATACTCTGATTTTAAAACCGCTAACGACGCGCTATGAATTATAAATCAAATAATTAACTTAGTTTTGGAAGAATTTATTCTAGACGAGTAGGTTTTGGGAAAATTGACCATGTGGACGAAATCGCCAGAGATAACTTGGCAAGAATGCTGCCATTGCTCTGGGGGTAATACCTACACCTTCTAAAGTATATCCATTCTCTATAGCTTCTTTAGAAACAATGTTATCCATTTGCAAAAAACGTATCTGATTGACTGTTACGAGTGTTGGTACAAAAGGCAATTTACCGATAGTTCCCAAAATTCCTCCAATCAATAGACCAGCAGAAAGAGGCATGGATAGGATTGTTTTTTTACGGTGAATAATTTTGAGTATATTTTCAAGAGTATTTTGAAAGGTGATAATCTGGGGACCACCAAGATCATAATTTTTTCCCCAAGCAACCTGTCCATCTAAAGCGCGCGCGATAAACTCAGCAACGTCACCAACATACACGGGTTGCAATTTGCTTTGCCCACCCCCAAAAAGAGGCATAATTGGTAAAAAACGTGACAAATCTGCTAAGGTGTTAAAAAAACAATCCTCTGGTCCAAAGATAACGGATGGACGGATAATAATTGCTTGAGGATGCTTGTTATGAACGATTTGTTCACCCATAAACTTAACACGTGCATAAAGACATGAAGCATTCTCGTTAGCCACAAGTGCTGACATATAGATGAGTGGAATAGCAGCTTGTGCTGTTAATTCAGCAACATTGTAAGCACCATCAATTTGTGTGTTTTTAAAATTCGATTGATTTGCTTGTTTTAAGCTACCAGGTAAAAACACTGCCGCATCAGCTCCAAGCAACGCGCGTGCAACAGAGGCACGATGCTTGATATCCGTTTTAAGCATTTGGGTTTGTCCTACTTCTCCTATTTGGAGCATGTAATAAGCTTTTTGTGGATAACGAACAGCGATACGAACGCGATATCCCCGCTTAGTCAAAGTTTCAACGACATGTCGTCCTACAAAACCAGATCCGCCAAAAACAGTAATAAGTTTAGGATGTTGATAAAGTGCACAATCAAGTTGCATGATTAAAAAGTCTATCTTTCAAAGCTTTAAAATAATCAATTTCTAGCATGGAGGTGTTTTATTGTCACGTAAAATATCTCCCGCAAGATAAAGGGAACCACTAATAAGGACAATTGCCTCTTTATATTCGGCTCTAATCTTATGCAAAGCATCTTGTAGATGTGCTTGTGGAGTAGCAAAGATTCCTGCTTTTTGCGCTGATTCAGCTAATTTTATTGGAGAGATACTGGCATTATTGTTAATTAGCGGTATCGTATATATTTTATCGACAAGGTTCGCTAAGGAACGAAAATAACCGACAGCATCTTTGGTATTGAGCATGCCAGCAATCATAATAATAGGACGATCTGTTTTTTTTCTCCATTGTGTAAGTTCTGCTGCAATAACTTTTCCAGCAGCAGGATTGTGACCACCGTCTAACCATAAATCAATATTAGGAGACAGTTGATCAACCAAATGTCCTTGGATAAGATGTTGCATCCGTGCGGGCCAATAGATATTTTTCAAAGCATCATTTATGGCTTGTTCTGAAAGTTGAAAGCCCGCTTGATAGACTGCTTCAAGAGATGCGCCAGCATTGGCAATTTGGTGGCCTCCAATAAGGTTAGGAAGGGGAAGATCCATGAGACCTTGATTGTTTTGAAAAACCATACGTCCATGTTCTTTATAACTTTGATAATCTTGATCAAATAGAGAATAAGGTGCTTTATTTTTATCGGCAAGGGGTATTAAAGTAGCAAGAGTTTCTTCATAATTTTGCTTCCCGATGACTACTGGAACGTTTGGTTTGATAATTCCCCCCTTTTGAAAAGCGATTTGAGCAATTGTGTTTCCAAGAAAGTTCTCATGATCATAATCGATGGGCATAATAAGCGATACAGCTGGTTTGTTAATGACATTGGTAGCATCAAAACGTCCTCCCAATCCAACTTCTAAAATGACAACATCAGCTGGATGTATACTAAACAGCATAAAGGCAGCGGCTGTAAAAATTTCAAAAATAGTAATCGGCTCTTGACGATTTACTTTTATAATTTCACGGATTGTCTCAGCCAATTGGTTTTCTGTAACAAGTTGACCACCTCCTTTTTGACCTATCCGGCAGCGTTCATTCCAGTTGACGAGATGAGGTGAGCTATAGACATGAACGCAGTATCCTGCACTTTCTAAAAGAGCACGGCAAATTGCTGAGGCAGATCCTTTGCCATTTGTTCCAGCGATGTGAATAATAGGGGCAAGTTTTAAATGTGGATTACCAAGACGCTCTAAAAGGTGAATAATACGCTCTAAAGAAAGATCAAATTTTTTCGGATAATTTTTTAGTAAATCATCTACCACCTTTTGTATTTGGCTTTGTTGCATAAATTTAAGCTGCTTTTGTTGTAGAAAGCGATGTTTGAGAGTCTGTAGGAGATGGATCGGAAGGGTTAAAAACAGCAGGGCGTTTCATCATCAAACGTAAAAGACGCGCAATCGTTGTTTTCATTTCTAAACGTGATACAACCATATCAATCATACCATGTTCGAGCAGATATTCACTACTTTGAAAACCTTCTGGTAGGGTTTCGCGTATAGTTTGTTGAATCACGCGTGGACCAGCAAAACCAATCATAGCGCCAGGTTCGGCAATGTGAATATCACCAAGCATGGCGTAAGAAGCAGTAACACCACCGGTGGTTGGATTAGTCAGCACAACAATATAGGGAAGTTTTGCTTCTTTCAACATTTCAATCGCTACAGTTGTACGAGGCATTTGCATCAACGAGAGCGTTCCTTCTTGCATGCGTGCGCCACCAGAAGCAGAAAAAAGAACCAGCGGACGCCTTTCGGCAATGGCAGTATCAAAAGCTTTGATAATAGCTTCTCCTGAAGCCATACCGAGTGATCCACCCATAAAGGCGAAATCTTGAACGGTTGCAATGATTGGTAAGCCTTCAATCGTACCACGTGCACTTAAAATATTATCATCAACACCAAGTTTAGAACGATAATCTTTTAACCGGTCAATATAGCGTTTTTCGTCACGAAATTTTAAAGGATCTGTTACAACTTTTGGATTTTCAAGAGCTGTATAAACGCCATCATCAAAGAAATGCATGAGACGATTTTTAGCGCTGATACGCATATGATGGCCAGAATTGGGAGCTACAAATTGATTAGCTTCCAGATCTTTATGGAAGATCATTTCACCATTGGTAGGATCTTTAATCCATAGATTTTCTGGAATTTCACGGCGCCCCAATATAGAGTTAATTTTAGGACGAACATAATTTGTAATCCAGTTCATCTTTATAACCTTCCTTTAAATATTACACATCTTTCGCATGATTTGAAAGAATATGAACCTAAGCAGTCACATTTGCTTTACCGATGGAACAAAGGAGTCTATTTAATACTTTTATCAGTGTACGTATAGCTTGTTTTTTAACTTTTTAATTTTCCAATATCATAACAATCATATCTATGAAGAGTATTCCCTATAACAAATTTCTCATAAGTTTAAGAACTTACATGTTTTTATTTTTTTACTTTGGTATTAAAATTCACTCCTTGCGATGGTTAACAAATCCCTTATTTTTTAATAAAAATGAATATCCAATTAATCACTCGTATCAACGGTTCTGAAGAAAAGAAACCTTATAATATAAGCCGTTAATAAGGCTAAAATAATCCATTTAAAATACTGTATAAGACGACATCATATTAGCGAAACGCTAACATCAGAGCAAGATTTTTTTCAAAAGGTTTTTTAAAGCGCGTGCTTTTCACAATTAAAATAGAATACGCTCAAAATACCATTATATTACTCATTTACGTGTTTATTTTACACAGATATCTTTCAATAATTTCCAAAACTCTCTTATGAAGAGTATACACTCTCCATGAATGGTATAAAAGACATTATGCTATCCGTTTTTACTGAAATAGAAAGTACAAAGCGGCACCATCATATTCTTTTTCAGTTTTCAATACGACGATAATGTTTGCATTAAGAGGATTCATACAAAGATATTTCACGCCTTTTTGAAAGTACTTTTATCCGCACACCACCTCCGTTTATAACATATTAACAAACGATTTCAATTGACCCAATATGAATAGGATTAAAATGAGAAACCCTCATAATATTTAGGTTTTTCACTTATGTTGTGAAACGATAAGTTATCATTATAAATCAATATATTGCTTTAATAAAAGATAAAGCATAAAATTTTATATTATGCTTTCTTTGGCTGGCAAGTTTTATTAACCTTAAAGTCAAGGAACACTATTTTTGTGTAATGCGTGCCATGGTCTTTTGGGAAAGCATTTTGTGTAAATATGTCATAAAGGCAGCTGCAAAAAGCGGTGTTGCTAAATTAAGAATTGGAATCGAAACAAAAAGCGCTATCAATAATCCTGCGCCAAAAACCGTTGTGTAATGAGTATGTAAAAAAGCACGGGCATCTTGTTCTGTTCGAAAACGGTAAGCCGCAAACAAGAAATATTCATGACCGAGCAAATAACCATTAATAAGATAAAAAGCAATTAAATTAATACCTGGTATGAAGAATAAAATAAAAGCAATTCCATTACCAAGAAGGCTTAAAATAACAAATTTAAAAGAAATGATAAGAGAACGCTGAAACGGCAAAGCTTGTCCAATAGGCTCGTTTGGGTACTCCTCTTTTTCAATGATTTCAGCAGCAGAGTCAATGAAAAAACCACCAATCATAGCTGAGATCGGTGCAATAAAAAAAGCCAACAAAAGAGCCAAACCAAGATTAAAAATGATAAGCATGCTAAAACCAATCCATCCCGCCCAACTAGGGAGTCCAGGAAGAATTTGAGCAATCCAGGGCCAAAAGTAAGACACAAAAAGTTGGTGCACACATAACCATAAAATGGTGAGAATGAAAAAAGTAACCCCCAATGCTTTCAGTATCATAATACGATATTGCGAGGTCAGAAGACGTTGTAAAGCACGATAAGCAGCAGTAAAAATCATAGATTAACAAACTAAGGAAAGAAGCAAAAAAAACAAGAAATATATTTAAAGTATGTACAGTGTAATTTTTTCTTTCTTTGAATTACAAGATTTTTTTTCAAGAACATTATAAAAAACAGTTAAGGTTTCTTTGTTAAAAATAAAGTTTGAATAAATATAAATTTTGATTTTTAAAAACAAAGAAGAATTTAAAAAGTAGCTGTTGTAGAAGAAATTTTTAGTATTTTTATACATAGTGTAGATTATTGCGTTTATATGATATATTTAAAAAATTAAGGAATAAGAACTATTTTGGAGAAAAGTTGTTTACTTCTATTTATTCAGTAGAGTTATCTAACTTCGTTTATCTAAGTGTTTAATTGTTTTGCACAATTCCTAAAATTCTGTACTTTTCTACTATTTGGCGGCATGCTTTTGTCTCTCGCTTTCAAAAAATGAGTTCAATGGAATAGGGGTAACGTAGTAGCTCCGTAGATATTCTAATTTTGGGCAACAGAATGATTAATATGATAGAAGTGGAAAAAATAAGCTTAGGCGATTGACCGTCCGATCCCATAGAAGAGCAGTTTTTTGAGAAGAAGCAAAGAAAGGGAGAAACCACGGATGCTTAAAAATGATGAGATTTTGAATTTTAAAAGCTATAAGTGCAATGAGGTAAGAATTCATTGAAACACTTTTCATACAAGTGGTGCACTGTATCAAATAATTTTTAGATAATAACACCACTAATTTATTGAAGAGAATTGATCATTTTCAACTTGAATAAGAATCCAAAATATAGAAATATTCTTTAATTTCAAAGACTCTATTCAACATCAAAAAATTATTTACGTACACATTATAGGCGAGACCAATGTATGGATACAAAGCTTTCAATAAAGGAATAAAAATGCTTCTCATGAAACATCACAATGTGAGGATATCATGGATAAAATTCTAGTTTTTGTGGTCTTGGTATTCTGGAGAGAGGACACACACATTTAATTTTAAAGACCGATCACTGAGAAAAATAATAAAGGCTTCAGTTTCATAAACTTATAGACAGTGGTGCAGTGAATTTTGTCTACACTCTTTATAAGCGTCAGTGTGAGATATGCTTCAAATTGCATTGAGATATTATAATATCATTGATTTATACATTATTTTTCATAGCGAATAAGAGCTCAAAATAAAGTTTTCATATTTTCTCATTAGCTGCTCTCATCATGAAACAATCAAAATCATTTATTTGCATATCATAAATATGACCGATATGTGGATAAAAACATTGAAGAAAGAAAATGCTTTTTATAAATTTTATCCATTACAAGAGCTTTGTCAAAATTGATGGTAGCCAAAGTGAATGATAGCTTGTTTTTTTTATAAGCTGGCGAGACAGTGGTGCAATAGATCCTACTTTTATGAAGGCTAGGGTGAGATAGGATTTTTTAAAAAAACATTTCCCAACGCTCATCACACCCATTTCGCAACAGCGTTTGTGAATGGTATATGGGTAAAGCTCTCGTGAATAATATAAAACTTATAGGGCATCACTAACTTTACGCTTAATAAAAAGAGCACGCTGGCACCATCATCCTCAGTGTTTGTCCGAGAAAAGCCCTTGGTTCTTGAGACGGTCCATTATAAGCGCTTTTAGTTCTTTCTGAAACGTTTTGTATTCATACAGTTATCCTTGTTTACAACGTGCAAGAAAATGATTTTTATTGATTCAACATGAGAGAGATTGGGAATGAGAGAATCTTATGATATTTGGGATTCTAATTTAATATGAACAATGCGATATTATCATTATAAACCAGAAATATTATATACTAATTGAGATGGATAGACACCTATTGTCAGTTCTATTTTATAAGGTGTTTTAATATCAACGCGTTTGAAGAGTTCTTATTTGCAAAGGGGTATATTTTCCTCATGAGGAGTAGGTATTTTGGGGGCAAAAAATGATACAATCACGTTTGCTAATTTTTGCGCTACGTGTTGTTTACTCATATGGGGCCATTGTTCAACTTTTTTTCTACTTACGAGATAAACTTGATTTGTATCAGCGCCCATGACACTTGTACCATCTAGTTGAAGAGAAATATCATTAGCAAGAATGAAATCAGCTCCTTTTTCAACACATTTTTTTTGTGCATTGGCAATGATATCACATGTTTCAGCAGCAAAACCAATGACCAATGAGGGGCGGTTTGGAGCGTGTCCAATCGTTGCTAAAATGTCAGGATTTTCAACCATATGAAGGGATGGTGGTATTTTATGAGCATTCTTTTTAATTTTGTGTAAAGACTGCGTTTGACTGCGCCAGTCACAAACAGCGGCAACAAAGATAGCACCATCAGCAGGCAATGCGGTTTGAACGGCTTGTAACATCTGTTGTGCTGTTTCAACATGAATGGTTTTTACTTCTTGTGGGTCTGCGAGATTAACAGGTCCACAAATAAGTGTTACTTTTGCACCCAAATGTGCAAGAGCGGTTGCGATGGCATGACCTTGTTTACCTGAAGACCGATTAGCAATATAACGCACTGGATCAATTGGTTCATGAGTAGGGCCAGAGGTAACGATGAAATGGCGGTCAGAGAGAGGTTTTTCATGCACATTCAAAAGATTCTCTATGGTAGCGACAATAGTTAAAGGTTCGCTCATGCGTCCATATCCCATCTCGTCACGTTCAGCCATATTTCCGATTTCTGGTCCGATGATATGAACGCCATCTGCGCGCAATTGTGCAACATTGCGAATAGTGGCTGGATGCGTCCACATGGACGGATTCATAGCGGGTGCAATCAAGAGTGGACAGCGTGCCGCTAAAAGAATGCAATTAGCCAGATCATCTCCTATGCCATTGGCTATTTTTGCAATACGGTTGGCTGTAGCAGGAGCTAAAATAATCAGGTCAGCATCACGTGCTAATCGGATATGTCCGATATCGTGTTCTTCTTCGTGTGAAAATAAATCAGTATATACAGTACCACCGCTTAAAGCTTCAGCGACTAAAGGCGTAATAAATTTTTGCGCTGCTTTTGTCATCACAACTTTTAAATGTGCTCCACGTTCTTGTAAACGGCGAATCAAATCAAGTGCTTTATAGGATGCAATACTTCCACCAATAATAAGAAGGAGAGATTTTGATTTCAATGATTGCATTTCAACAGCGCTAGCATGAAGGGGTTGTGTGGTGAGAAGAGAGGGATTGCTTAAAAGGCGCCGGACTTCTTCTTCCATAGAAATACCATTTTGCGCGGCGCGTATGCGCAAAGCTTCTTTGGTTTCAGGAGACAGGTTACGAATGGTAATACTGGCCATAAAATACCTCTAAGAAATAAAATGATTGCAATGATTTCATTGTTGATATTTTTAGCATATTAAGGAGATTAGAAAAGATGAAAAAAGTAAAAAGTAAGACAAGCGCAACAAAGTGCAATGATGAAAAGACTATAACGACCATAACGGTTTCTGTGACTTTGTTCTACAGCAAGTTGTTTGAGGGTAGCAGGAGAAAGATTAAAACCTGTTTTTCTCATTTGATTGAAATCTTCTTCTATTCGTTGGAAATTTTGAACCAATTGTGGTGTTTTGCGTGCCAGCGAAAGGAGAGCTTGTGCTCCTTCACTAAAGTCTTTTGCAACGCCTACGGGTCCTAAATTTTTACTAATCCATTCTTTGACAACGGGTTCAGAAGCTTTCCACATATTAAAAGTGGGGTCTAATGTGCGGGCAACGCCTTCCACGACAACCATCGTTTTTTGCAACAATAAAAGTTCAGGTCGCGTTTGCATGTCAAATAATTCAGTGACTTCAAACAATAAAGTGAGCAATTTAGCCATGGAAATGCTTTGTGCTGATTGTCCGTGAATTGGTTCGCCAATAGCGCGGTTGGCTTGCGCAAAGCTTTCAATATTATGGTGTGAAGGAACATAACCTGCTTCAAAATGGGCGCGTGCAACTCGATGGTAATCGCGGGTAATAAAGCCATAAAGGATTTCAGCAAGGAAATGCTTTTCTTTTTTGCCAAGCCTTCCTGTAATGCCTAGATCAACAGCAACAATACATCCTTTTTCATCTACAAATAAATTACCAGGATGCATATCGGCGTGAAAAAAACCATCACGCAGTGTATGACGAAGAAAAGATTGAATAAGCGTAATAGCAAGCGCCTTCAAATCAAATCCTGCTTCTTTGAGTTTGGAAGTTTCGGATATTCTTATACCATCAATCCATTCCATTGTAAGAACATTACGTCCTGTCCGTTCCCAGTCAATACGTGGAACCCGAAAGCCTGTATCATGTTGAATATTTTCAGCCATTTCAGATATAGCTGCTGCTTCTAGGCGTAAATCCATTTCAAGCCGTGTTGTTTGTGCTAAAGTATCCACCACACAAACAGGACGAAGCCTTCGAGAGGCAGGGATATAGCGCTCTTGCAAATGAGCAATGAGATAGAATCCTCTAAGATCTTTAGAAAAACGTGCTCTGATATTGGGACGAATAACTTTTACAGCACATTTTTTCTTATGGCCAGTTTCATCACTGTATTCAGCTGGATGAACTTGAGCAATAGAAGCGGCGGCAATGGGGGGATAAAAATTTACGAATAAATCATCAATAGAGCGACCAAGAGAACTTTCAATTTGAGCAATAGCGGCGGTGCAAGAAAATGTTTGGACGCGATCTTGTAGTTGTGACAAATCTTCCGCAATATCACGGCCGACAATATCAGGCCTTGTTGCAAGAAATTGACCAAGTTTTATGTAAGAGGGTCCAAGCTTATTAATGGCATATGAAATATTTTCAGATCGCTGTTTTTTTTTCGTTTTGCGTCGTGCTAATGCACTCGCTATACGATGACATAGCGCTGGAAATCCTTGAAGATCATCATGAGGAAGAGCACTTAAAACACCTTCACGTGTTAAAACCCATCCTGCACGCATCAATTGAAAGTAAGGGGAAATTTGCACCATTTTTAAATTTTCCAACCTGAATGCAGCGCTGCAATCGCACCGGTGAGATTGCGGTACGATACCCGCGAAAACCCCGCATGCTTGATCATATGGGAAAAATCATCTTGCTTAGGAAATTTGCGGATAGATTCAACCAAATAACGATAAGCATCGCCATCATTTGCGATAAATTGACCCAGCTTAGGGATAGCATGGAAAGACCAAAGATCATAAATTTTATCGAGCCAAGGCATCTCGACATTTGAAAATTCTAAACATAAGAAACGTCCACCGGGCTTTAAAACACGAAAAGCTTCTCTAAGAGCTTGATCAATATGAGGAACATTGCGAATTCCAAAAGCAATCGTGTAAGCGTCAAAGCTTCGATCTTCAAAAGGTAGATTTTCTGCATTGGCTTCAACAAAATCAATCAGAGGGGCAAGACCATTTTTTTGTGCGCGTTTTTTGCCAACGCTGAGCATTGAGCCATTAATATCAAGCACCGTAGCATGGGCTTTTTGGCGTGAAGCATTAAGAATACGAAAAGCAATATCACCTGTACCGCCAGCGACATCAAGAACTTTCCAATGAGAAAGTGCTGGTGGGGAAAGCCAAGCAATCATGGAATTTTTCCACACACGGTGTAGCCCTAAGGATAAGATATCATTCATCTTGTCATAATTTTCAGCAACAGAATGAAACACACCATCCACCATGAATTGTTTTTGTGTTTCATCTACTCTTGTAAAACCAAAAGAGTGCTCCATGCCACCCTTGGTTCCTACACGTTCTGTTTCAATTGCCATGTATATGATCTTCCTTATTTTTCTTTTATCGTAAATGAAATAGAGAGGGAATGTTCAACTACGAAAAAACAACGTATAAAACTACGACGTTTACACAGCCAAAAACAGAAGAGTACCTTTAGATATCAAGATTGGCAACGCTTAAGGCATTGTCTTGAATAAAAATACGTCTAGGTTCAACTTCATCACCCATGAGACGAGAAAAGAGTGAATCTGCATCGGTTGCATCATTAATTTTTACTTGTAAAAGAGAACGTGCATTGGGATCAAGCGTTGTTTCCCAAAGTTGTTCAGCATTCATTTCCCCAAGACCTTTATAACGTTGAAGAGTAACACCTTTTTTACCGTTTGTAAAAATGCTCTCTAAAAGGCTCATAGGACCAAAAATACGCTCTGTTTTATCTTTGCGACGTAAAAGAACAGGAGGATGATATATGTCGATAAAATTTTGGGAAATGCGATCAATTTGGCGTGCGTCAGTTGAATTTATAAGTCCCACATCAAGCGTAACAACATCTTTAACACCACGCAAAATACGCTCAAAACATAAACTTCCATCTGCTGTATATTGTCCACTCCAACCTTGTTCCATATCATCAGCAATCAGATTAAGGCGGTGTGCTGTAGTATCTGCTATTTTTTGCGCTTTTTCTTGTGTTGCAAAGACTTCAAGATTAAAAGCGCCAGCAATTGCTGCTTGTTCAACAATATTACGGTCATAACGGGTATGAAGACCATTTAAAAGTTGACGTAATATACGAGCATCTTTAGCGAGTTGATACAAATCAGCCCCTGCACGAACTTCTCCCGTTGAAAGCTCAAGCGTTGTTTCTTCTAATCCAGTATCGATCAAGAATTCTTCAAACGCTGCTTCATTTTTAATATATTGGGAAGATTTTCCACGCGACACTTTATAAAGAGGAGGCTGAGCAATATAAAGATGTCCACGTTCAATCAACTCGGGCATTTGTCTAAAAAAGAAAGTGAGCAGCAGAGTACGAATATGGGCTCCATCAACGTCCGCATCTGTCATGATAATAATCTTATGATAACGTAATTTATCCGGTGAAAATTCATCTTTACCGATAGACGTTCCAAGAGCTGTAATAAGTGTTCCAATCATATCAGATGAGAGCATGCGGTCGAAACGTGCTCGTTCAACATTGAGGATTTTTCCACGAAGGGGTAAAATTGCTTGATTTTGACGTGAGCGCCCACTTTTTGCTGAACCGCCAGCCGAATCCCCCTCGACAATAAAGATTTCTGATTTTGCGGGATCTCGTTCTTGGCAATCGGCAAGCTTTCCTGGTAGAGAAGTGATATCAAGCGCCCCTTTTCGTCTTGTGAGTTCACGTGCTTTGCGTGCTGCTTCACGTGCTGTTGCAGCTTCTACCACTTTACTAATGAGAAGTTTTGCTTCATGAGGATGTTCTTCCAGCCATATTGAAAGACCTTCATTGACCAAACTTTCAACAATAGGGCGCACTTCAGAAGAGACTAACTTATCCTTTGTTTGTGAAGAAAATTTTGGATCAGGAACTTTGACAGAAAGAATAGCTGTTAATCCTTCACGGCAGTCATCACCGGTTAAGTTCACTTTTTCTTTTTTAGCAATACCTGAAGATTCAGCATAGCCATTAATTTGGCGTGTAAGGGCACTTCTAAAACCTATCAAATGCGTTCCACCGTCACGCTGAGGGATATTATTGGTAAAACACAAGACCTTCTCATGATAGGAATCATTCCACCACAGGGCAACATCAACGCTCATACCATCCTTTTCACTTGCAATATAAATAGGAGTATCAAGCAGAGCTTTTTTTGATTGGTCAATATATTTCACAAACTCTATTAATCCACCTTCATAATGCAATTCAACGGATTTAATATCAGCATGACGCTCGTCAACAAGAAGAATATAAACCCCAGAATTTAGAAAGGCTAATTCCCGTAAGCGGCGCTCCAAAATTTCAAAATCAAACTCAACCATAGTAAAGGTTTCAGAGCTTGGTAAAAATCTAATTTCTGTTCCACTTTCTTGATCGCAATCGCCAACAACTTTTAATGGAGCATCAGCTACCCCATGGGTAAATGATATTTCATGAATTTTACCATTGCGTTTGATTTGCAATTTAAGCCAAACGGATAATGCATTCACAACAGAGACGCCAACACCGTGTAATCCGCCTGAAACTTTATAAGAATTTTGATCAAACTTTCCGCCGGCATGAAGCTGTGTCATAATAACTTCAGCTGCAGAAATACCTTCTGTTGGATGGATATCTGTCGGAATTCCACGTCCATTATCACGAACAGAACAAGAACCATCAGCATGGAGTGTGACGTTTACAAGAGTTGCATGACCGGCTAAAGCTTCATCGATAGCATTGTCTACAACTTCATAGACCATATGATGTAACCCCGATCCATCATCAGTATCACCGATATACATACCAGGACGTTTGCGTACAGCATCAAGACCTTTGAGAACTTTGATAGAAGCGGCATCATAGTTATTGCTTTGTGCTGGTGAGGTTATTTCATCACTCATAAGTTAGTCCATTCCTGTGTTCAATTTACAATATTTTATCCGCTTTTTTTAAAGCTCAATGTTCTGATCAGTTATTTATGGAATAACCACATTAAATATTTACCGTATATCAGATCTAGATTCAATATCTGTCGATATATAATGGAGAGAATGATAAAATGATAGTGTACTGTTATGCTGTAAAACACTAGGGCGGTGATATAAGGCGAATAAACACTTATGACTTATACAAAAAGCTGTTTCATAAACGATGCTATTTACTTTGTTTATTTTTGCATATACGTTCTGTTTCAGAATTAGTTATGCATTTTGTGTTACACTAATAAAGGTCTCACTTGTTTTATCCATAAATCAATTTTTCAATCCTAATTCTACCATATATTTAAAACAAAAGTTGCGAGCTCTCTAAGCAGTTCAAACTTTTGTATGTTAGATTGAGGCGAAAATATTATGTATATTGGTTTGTGTCATCTTTAAAATGTGAAAAAAGCTTCATTTGAGGAAAATATAAATGCGTAAATGTAAAAACATGTTTCCACGATCATCTTTATATTCAACTTTACAATTTAAAAAACGTCTTACGGTGATGTTTTTGAATAATGAGGGTAATGACGCATTATCTTACGCTTTTGTTTCTTGTATTCTGGTGAGGTTGCATCGCTCATTCAAAACAAAACGCCATTGTACTGTTTATTCACGCGCTTTTTTAAGGAGCATCTCTCAATGTTCCCAAACTCATTTTACAACGATATTTGAATAGTATAACGCAAAATACCCTGTGAATACTACAAGATTTATGTCCCCCATCTTTCCCATCGTGACAATAAAGTGCAAATCAGAATCATCATTTTATTTTTCAGCTCTTAAATGTTGGTGCAACCTTAATGTTGAGAAAACCCTCGGCATTTGAGGGGTGTTTTTACTCTTTTCTTCAATAGTATCTATATACTTCCCAGGTTGTGATACGCAAGGAAATGGTCTTAATATTTTAAGGTACGCGGGATATTTTGATAAAATAAAGTGTACCACTAAAGTATATACAGCTTATTTCTTATATTAAAAAATTAAATCGCTTTTCTCTAAAATTACTTTTTATATATTCATTTTGGAAAATTAACATCAGAAATCTAAGCATTTTCAATGGTTTCAAAAATAGCAAGAATTTTATTTATTAAACGCCAGATATTTTGGTGAAGTGCGTTAGATAATAGTTAAGAAGTGTTGCATCTTAGTTTTGAAAAATGGGGGAGAGATTTTGAAAATAAAAAAATCTATATATGTGAAACATCTTCAATTGCGTTTACAGTACTTTTTATTCAATAATCCATACAATATTTTTATTCGTATTTTATTTGTAGCAGGGGGGGTTCTATTTTCCTCTTACGCAGAAGCTGAAAGGCTGCCTTCTTTTTTTGATTCGCATGAACATTTGGTACAACCTGATACAACGGATATCTTTCGTTTGCGTTTTGTAACAAGTTTTGATTTTCCTCCTTTTAATTTTATTGATCAATCGGGGTATCTTGCAGGTTATAATATCGATTTATTGCGCGCTATTTGCTCAAAATTAAAATTAGAGAAGCTTTGTGAAATAGAAGTGATTCCTTGGAAAGAGCTTGTAGAACATGTTAAAAATGGTGGTGCAGAAGTCATTATTGCGGGTTTAAAAGAAACAAGTAAAACCCAGCAAGATCTTGTTTTTACAAAGTCATATTTGCGCTTTCCAGCGCGATTTGTTGCTTCTCGACGTTTAAATCTCGATGAGCCAATAAGTGATCAATTGATACATTTAACCAGTGGTGTTTTGTCTAAAAGTGTTCACGAAAAACTCTTTCAACATTATTTTCCTAAAGCCAAATGGCAAGGGTTTAAAAAGAGAGAAGAGCTCTATAAAGCATTACAAGAGCGTAAAATTGACCTTATTTTTGATGATGGATTTGCTTTATCATTATGGTTCAAAAAACAAAAATCTGTTGATTGCTGCCATTTTGTTGGGGGGGCATATATGGCGCCACAGTTATTGGGGCAAGGAATGCAGCTTGCTGTTGCAAAAAAGAATGAAAAATTGGTTGATATACTCAATTATGCGCTGAAATCTCTAGAAGAGGATGGTAAACTTACAGAACTTTATTTGCGTTATTTTCCAATAAGTTTTTATTGATGAGTAGTTTTTTAATTAAGGGCTGTTAATCTTTCTGCGCCTAGTCGATAGGAAATAGCTTCTGCGAGATGATAGCGTGAAAGAGTATCTGATCCGTCAAGATCAGCAATTGTGCGTGCAACTTTGAGAATGCGATGATAAGCGCGTGCAGAGAGGTGCATTTTTTCACTCACATCTCGTAAGAGTATGGTCGCACTTTTATCAGGAATGGCAATCTGTTCTATAATTTTGGCAGGGCAATCGCCATTGGTACGAATATGATCAAACCCCATTGTTGAAAAACGTTTAGCTTGAATGGTACGGCACCGTGCGACGCGTTTGGCAACGTCACAGCTTTTTTCTGATTGTTCTGGTTGCATAAGGTCCATAGCCGTCAAAGCAGGGACATCAATCCGTAAATCAATTCGGTCAAGCAGAGGACCAGAAATACGGGACTGATAATCGATTTGACAGCGTATCCCTTTAGGGCAAACATGGTCTTTTTCGCCTGCCATACCACAACGGCAAGGATTCATTGCGGCAATAAGTTGGAAGCGAGCAGGATAGCTAATATGGTGATTAGCGCGGGCGATAACTGACACCCCACTTTCTAAAGGTTGACGAAGAGAATCAAGAACCTGTGGAGAAAATTCAGGCAATTCATCAAGGAATAACACACCATTATGAGCAAGGGAGACCTCTCCTGGTCGTCCTTTAAGCCCTCCACCAATCATTGCGGCCATGGAAGCAGAATGATGTGGGGAACGAAAGGGGCAATGAAGTGAAATGGTATTATGAACCGTTTCTCCTGTAATAGAAGCAATCAGAGAGACATCTAAAAGCTCACGGCTATCAAGAGGTGGCAAAATGGAAGGTAAGCGTTGCGCTAGCATAGATTTTCCAGCACCAGGGGGACCTACAAACAAAAGGTTATGGCGTCCAGCAGCACAAACTTCTAAGGCACGTTTGGCTGTTTTTTGTCCTTTGATTTCGCAAAGATCTGGAAGTCCAGTTTCGATAGTATATTGGCGCGGTTGTGGACGTTTTTGAATTTGGGTTCCTTTGAAATGGTTGACTATAGTGAGCAGAGTTTCTGGGGCAAGAATATTTATTTCTGCATTTGCCCATGCTGCTTCAGGTCCACATTGGAAGGGACAAATCAGTCCTTTATCGAGTGATAAAGCTGTCATGGCAGCTGGTAAAACACCATTAACAGCGGTAAGTGAACCATCCAGTGATAATTCTCCTAAAATGATATAGTCTTGAGCTACTTCGGGAGGGAGGATTCCCATAGCAAGCATTAAGCCTACAGCGATTGGCAAATCATAATGCGATCCCTCTTTAGGCAAATCAGCTGGTGCAAGATTAATCGTAATTCGTTTAGTAGGCATAGAAAGTCCACAAGCGTGGAGGGCTGCTTGTACACGTTCACGGCTTTCTGCAACTGCCTTATCAGCTAATCCAACAATAGCCATTCCTATTTTACCAGACGAAATCATAACCTGTACATCGACAGGGACTGCTTCTAGACCGCGAAAAGCAACAGTTGTAATACGTGCGATCATTTATTTATTTTCCCCCTTTAGACTTGGTAGAGACAATCATATCTATTTATAAAAATCAAGAAGCATCTCTATAGCTTTTTTTATAGAGAGAACTATATACGTAGGCAGTTTTTTAGCATTCCCATGGAAAGTCATTTGTACAAATTTAACCATGATGATATGGGACGCAATAAAACATTTATAATAAGCTAAATAAATATGTTAAGAAAAAAAGAATGAGGCTGTTCGTGTTATACAACAGTGCAGAATTTTATGAAAATATAAGGGGAGGATGACGTTATGTATCGCAGAGTGTTATTTGATGTGATAAAACGTGTAAAATGTGCAAAGTAATTATATTTACCTTTCTTATTTTTATATTATTTAAAGCGTAGTAGATGCAAAGTGTATTATAAGGTATCTGATTTTATGGTATACCAGACAAGAATTTTATTAAAATCAGGGACTGTGCGCTGTGTATTTATAGGCTTGTGTTTTGCTTTTTCTTTTCCACAGCCACTTGCTGCATTTGATTTTTTCGGCATCCCTCTTTTTGGTCAAAAGAAAACAAATTCTTCTTCACATTATGCCAAAAGTACAGAGAAATTTTATAAAGTTGATGTTGTTGCACCGCCAGGTGCACCATTAGAAGGTATAGAAATAGTTAAATCTGTTTCTTCTCTTGTTGCTGATAAAGAGAAAGCATCCGCCAGTTCTTCTGGTTTGCTCGCCAAGGCGCGTTCAGATTATCGAGCAATTCTTTCTGCTCTTTATGCTGATGGACACTATGGTGGTGTTATTAGTATTAAAATTAATGGCTTAGAAGTCGCTGATTTAAGTCCGGTAACTCAACTTCCAGCACGGTCCAATATTGTTATTACAATTAATGCTGGTCCACAATATGTTTTTAGTATTGCAAATATTGATAAAGTAGCTCCGTTTGAAAAACGTAAAGCGCATAAAATGCCCACAATTGAAGAATTGGGCTATAAAGTTGGGGCTATTGCTAAATCTGAAACCATTTTGAAAACAGAAAAATGGGCGATAGAAGGATGGCGGCAACAAGGTTATGCTAAAGCTAAAATTATGAAGAGTGAGGTCGTGGCTGACCATGCTGCGTTGCGTGTTGAAGGACGGATTGTTGTTGCTCCTGGACAAAAGGCTTATTATGGTCCTTTAAGTGTGCGTAATATAAGTAAGAAACCACGTGTAGATTCAGCTTATATCGCGTGGATGACCGGATTGAAACCAGGGCAGATATACGATTCTGATGCGTTAGCTAAGGCAAATGAACGTCTTGCGCGCCTTGGTGCTTTTCGTGCTATCAATATACGTGAGGCTGATACTATTAATCTAGATGGTAGTTTACCGCTTGCACTTGTTGTACAAGAACGTAAACCACGTCGTTTTGGTGTAGGCGGTAGCTATTCAACTTTAGACGGTGCTGGTTTTGAGACTTATTGGATGCATAACAATCTTTTTGGTCATGCAGAGACTCTTAAAATTGAAACAAAAATAAGTGGTGTTGGTAGCAATAAAAAGCAATCATATAATTTTAAAAATTTTGATTATCTTTTTGGTGGCACATTTGTAAAGCCCGGTGTACTCACGCCAGATACAGATTTCAGGTCAGAATTAAAAATACAACAAGATGTTTTAGAAAATTATACGACAAAAGCCATCAAAGGAAAATTAGGTATTACGCATATTTTTAATGGTAATCTATCGGGACAGGCTGCTGTAGAAGTTTCAAATGGTTATTCACGTGATATCTATTTTGGGAGCCGTAATTTTACAACAATCGGTTTCCCTAGCGGTTTGATTTACGATAGTCGTAATAATAAGTTTAATGCAACAAAAGGTTTATATGGTGAAGTTTTTATTGAGCCTTTTTATGAGATGCGTTTTAGCAACTTTGTTGCAAAAGTAACAGCAGAAGGTCGTTCTTATTGGGCGTTGGATGAAGGGGATCGTTTTGTTGTTGCTGCGCGGGCAAAGCTTGGTACAATTCTTGGGAATGATACAGCACAAGTACCCGCAAATACGCTTTTTTTTGCTGGTGGTGGGGGCTCTGTTCGTGGTTATGCTTACCGTAATATTGGTATCAAAACAGAAAATGATGGGGTTGTTGGTGGACGGGCGCTTATTGAGGGGTCAGCAGAATTGCGTGTTTCTTTAAATGATAAAATAGGGTTTGTCAGTTTTCTTGATGGAGGTTTAGTAGGGGAAAAGGCGAATTTTGATTTTTCTCAAAAAATTAAATGGGGAGCCGGTATAGGAGGTCGTTATATGACGGGTCTTGGTCCTTTACGCGTTGATTTAGCCTTTCCTTTAAAGAGAGAGAAGGGTGACCCTCGCATTGGTTTTTATGTGGGTATAGGGCAAGCATTTTAATGAAAAAAGGTGTACGTTTATCAGCTTTCTTCTTTGTATTTTTGTTTTTTTGGGTGGGTGGTTTTGTTTTTGCGCAAAGAGGAGACATTCTTCCCTCTAGCGAAATAAAAACAGATGATCGCTCATGGTTTGTTTCTTTAATTGAACGAAAGCTTTCAGCGCCTAATCGTCAAGTTCGTTTACACAATATGCAAGGGACACTGTCTTCTCAAACATCTATTGATACTATTACTGTCAGTGATAAAAAAGGGGTTTGGCTTAAAATTACCAATGCTAAAATGGATTGGAATCGTCTAGCGTTGCTGAGAGGGCGGATGGATATTAACCAGCTTTCGGCAGAACAGGTTACATTTTTACGCAAACCGCAAGGCAATTCTTCTTTTGTTTCTTCCCTTGAGACGGGTAAGTTCTCTTTACCAAAATTGCCGCTTGCTCTTTCTATCAATACGCTTACAGCTCAACATGTGACATTTGAACAGAATCTTTTTGGTTTTTCTGCTGATATGTCCTTAAAAGGCAATTTCACCTTGGCTGGTGGTAATTTTGATGTCGATATAGCGGCGCATCGTTTAGATGCACCGGGTTCTTTTTCTGTTCTCACCAAGATATCTGATAGTAATCGTACAGCTCAAATTGATATTTCTGCTAACGAACCACAAAATGGTATTTTGGCGAATATTTTTAACATTGAACAACGTCCAGCATTAAGTCTCGTCGTGAAAGGTGATGGTACTTTTGATGATTTGGTTATCAAACTTTCTTTAGAGTCCGATCATCATTCTATTTTAGATGGTAATGTTATTCTTGCAAGTGTTCCAGAAGGACAGAGTTTTTCTACGAAATTAGAGGGAACACTGAGCCCTTTAATACCTGTTCAATATCGTAGTCTCTTCGAATCTGATATAACATTAAAAGCAAAGGCAAGAAGAACAAAAGAAGGTGTGACACACCTTGATCAGATGGTTATTCAGAACAAAGCAATGAATGTTATAGCCAATGCTGAAATAACCGCCGATGGATTTTTGCGACGGCTTTTTGTTGATGGCAAAGTGGCTCTTGATAACGAAAAGGAGTCTGTTCATTTACCTATATCAGAAGTGCCAAAACCTGCGAATACTCTTGCTTTGAACATTGACTATGGTCGCGAAGGTCAACAATCTTGGAATGGGCGGTTGGTTGTAAATCATTTAAGCAATAAAAATATTTATATTCGCGATGCAATTTTTGATATGGGAGGAGTAAGCGAAAATCTTGATAATGCAGCTTCTCGTCATGTTGGTGTTCAGGTTAAAGGGACGCTTCAAGGGGTTAAAAAGATTAAGGGAGCATTAGTAGAAAATTTAAGCCAAGCGGTTCATGTGCATTTAGATACGGATATTGTTTCGAACAAACCAATTTTGATTCATGATCTGAGTGTTACGGCTCAGGGTTTTTCTTCTTGGTTAAAAGGGACAATGGAGAATTTTGTTTTTAAAGGCGATCTCGGTTTAAAAGCTCAAACATTAACTCCTTTGGAAGTGTTCAGTAAACAATCACTTTCTGGTAGTGCAGATATTAAAGCCAAAGGAACGATCAGTTTATTGAGTGGCATTTTTGATCTCCAATTATCAGGAATGGCTGACGATATGAAAATAGGCATGCAGTCTTTTGATCGTTTATTCAAAGGAAATACTACTCTTTCAGGTGGCGCTGCTCGAAATAGAATGGGCTTCACTTTACGTCATTTTAATTTGAAAAATCAATATACAAATATAGAGGCTAATGGTTATTTTTCAGATGAAAGCGCTAAAATGGATCTATCTGCTCAAATATCTGATTTGTCCAAATTAGACTCAAGGATAAGCGGTGCACTTACAATTCAAAGTACGGCGAGAGGGCGCAATAGCCATATAAAACTAAATACACGTGCCCATATTTCTGAAGCATTAATTGTAGGGAAGAAACTTCAAAACACAACATTTAACATAGATGCATTTGTAGATAATACAGCACCAGTTACTTCTTTAACAGGGGTGGTAAAGGGTGAAGGAATTTTTGCTAAGAAACCTTTGCATTTATCGGCCTCTTTTGAAGATTCTCATAAAATTCGAAAACTTGAAAATATCGATATTAGAGGGGGAAGTGCAAAAATAACGGGTGATCTTTCTCAACAACTTGGCGGTTTTTTGAAAGGAGCGCTGCATATTGATGCCGATGATATTTCCGTACTTTCAGCGTTATTTTTGCAGGATGGTAGTGGAAAAGTAAAAGGAGATTTTATTTTTGATGAACAAAATGGCAGACAAAAAACCAATGTGAAGGCGCATGTTAACCATTTGAATTTTTCCAAGAATAAAATAAAAAAATTGGCAATAGATGCTGACATATTCGACCCTTTTGGCATGACTCAGTTTGAAGGAGTTATCAATGCAGAACATATTCAAACACCTTTGGTAATGGTCAATCGTTTAAATGCTCACGCCGATAGGAATAATGGACAAACGGTTTTTACTGTCCAAGCGATGTTGCATGATACTCTCAATGCAAGGCTTTCTGGTCGTTTAATGGTTGAGGAACTTCCTGAAAGTATAAAACGAGAAGTGCAAATTGAAGCTGTGGACTTAAAACAACACACTTTTCATGCAACATTGCCGAAGCCATCTATAATTTCTTTTGATAAAGATGGAATGACAATCAATGAATTAGGAATTGCAATAAATGGGGGCAACATCATCTTAGCAGGAAATATTCAAGATACCCTGAATTTACAACTTACAATGAATGCCCTTCCTGCTACTTTAGTCAATTTGTGGAAATCCGATCTTGGAGCAGCAGGGAGTGTAACAGGGCAGGTTATGATTCGTGGTCATTTAAAAAAACCTGATATAACTTACGATATAAAAGGTGAGGGACTGACAACCGTTGCTTTTCAAGATAAAAAAATTATGCCTTTTTCTTTTTCTGCTACGGGAAACACTGTAGATCAAAATCTTACTTTGAATGCAAATTTCAAAGGAGAAGGAGTACAAGCACAAGCTCAGGGGCGTGTATCTCTAGAGAAAAATGCGCTTGATCTTCATATTAATTTGCAAAATTTATCTGCACGTTTGGCGAATGGTTTTATTGCAGGACAAGCGCTTGATGGGACAGTAATAGGTAAAGTTGATATTGATGGAACAATGAAGGATCCATCTGCTCATTTTGAGCTTTCTAGTCAAAATTTAACCGCTATGACGCATAAAGGACCGATGTCAATCAATATAAATGCTCGTGGTTCTTATAAAAAATCGACATTTCATATTGAAAATATGATAGCTACTGGAGATAAAGGATTAGATCTTTCCATCCATGGGCCTTTATCTCTTAATGGTTCAGAGGCAAAATTAAACGTTAAAGGGATAATGCCTCTTGATTTTGTTAATCTCTTATTAGCTAAGCGTGGTGCACATATAACGGGTACAGCAAGAATTGATACAGCTCTTAATGGGTCATTATCAAAGCCACAATTGATAGGAAATATTTCTATAGGCGACGGTAGCTTTTTTGATTCACAAACAAATGTAGGATTGAATAATATAACGATTGAAGGCAAATTGAAAGGTGATCATATCCTTATAGAAAAAGCTTCAGCTTCTTCGTTTGAGGGGGGAGGAATTTCTGCTTCAGGTCGTATCTCTAATGGTCTAGAGACAGATTTGATATTTCATCTTGATAATGCCAATTATAATGATGGTTCTATGATTCTGGCAACATTATCAGGTGAGATGACAATGACAGGTCATTTTTTAAATAGTCTTGTTCTTGGTGGTGATATCATCGTTGAAAAAGCTGAAGTTTTTGTTCCTGATCATTTTAAAAGTGCCAAGTTTCTTGATGTTAGAAATAAGAATTTAACTAAATCGATTCAAACAACACTTGAACGTGCTGATGTTAAGAACACGAACAAAAGCAAAAGCCGTATAGTTACACAAGAATCTTCATCTGTCGTGCTATCAAATATGCGTATTACAGCACGCAATCAATTTTTTGTACGCGGAAAAGGCTTAGATGCTGAACTGGGAGGACGCATTAATCTAGCAGGTCCATTGAATGATGTGCATCCAGTTGGTGAATTTAGAATGATTCGTGGACGTTTTGATATCCTGTCGCAACGTCTTAATTTTGATCAAGGACAAGCGAGTTTTAGTGGTAATCTTAATCCTACGGTTTATTTTGTAACCAACAATAACAGTGGTGATATTCGCGTCACTGTAACTGTAAGTGGGACGGTTGATAATCTTGATATTAATTTTTCATCACAACCAAATTTGCCTCAGGATGAGATTTTGGCGCGTTTGATTTTTAATCGCTCTCTTAATGAATTATCACCATTTCAGATTGCTCAACTTGCAGCAGCAGCGGCTGATCTTGCAGGTAGTTCTAATACATCTTTGTTGAATACTTTACGAACTAAAATTGGACTTGATGATCTTGATGTTATCGTTAATGAGAAGGGGAATACAGGCTTACGTATTGGACGCTACATACACAATAATATTTATTTGGGCTTTGAAGCAGGGTCTGATGGAACGACGAAAGGGACAATTAATTTAGATATTTCGCGTCATCTCAAAGCTAAAGGTGCCATAGGAAATGAACAAAATTCTAGTATAGGTCTCTTTTATGAAAGAGATTATTAAAGATTGAATTTAAAAAAACAATTTCTTCGTTTTTTGTCTCTCATTTCTAAATCTGAGGAAGAAGAGATAGACTAGAAATCCTATAAAAGAAGAAGCTTTTTGTTGAGGCGTGAAGAGATATATCTGAAATATTCGATTTTTTGTTTATGCTATTCTCTAAAGGGAAAAAATCTTCACGAAAGATAGTATGTTATTTTGCTGCTATATATTTATTTTAGAGAAATACCTTACCTTGTTTTCAAGCCCATATCGTGCTGTTGCCTAAAGAATGGAGTGTGTGCAATATATTGATTTATAAAGATAATTTATTGTTATTCAACTTGAATTAGAACTTTGAATATTATATGATTCTCTCATTACTAATCTCTTTCGTATTGAATCAATCAAAACCATTCGGCTTGCATGCTACAAGCGGAGAATTCTGTGTGGATAAAACTATTAAGAAATGACTAAAAATGCCTCTTATGAATCATCTCGAGAACTAAGAGCTGTCGCAACATTAGGGACTGGCAGAATAGTGTGAATGGTGCCGGCTTGTTACTCCATAAGCGTAAAGATAGGGCAGCTTAATGGATTTATCATTATACAATTCACGGACGTTATCGCGAAATGGGCTTGGGGAAGACTTTGAGAGAGGTTTCTTTAAAACAAGCACGTGAATTTGCAACACAATGGCATTCTGTTTTTATGTGAAGGACATGATTCCATTAAAGAACGTGATAAACAAAAGCGTTAAGCGGAGAATTCATAAGACATCGATTTTATTGTCAAACGCATTTAAAGCAATATTTTTTAATAATAAAAATTACCTATTATTTTAGATTTTTGTTTATTGTGTCTTGAATGAGATCACTTTTCTTATAACGAATAGCTCCGCGAACAGAATACTCCAAAATATAACATTATTGTATTGCAAGTTTATGTACTTGTTTTAAAGCAACATTTCTCAGTGTGCGCTTGAGTCTATTTCATAAGATTGCTTGTGAAATGGTATAAAGTACCTCTTATGAATGGTATAAAATCCACACTACCGTTATTAATAAAGGTATAAGTATTTACTAAAGCTATAAGCCGGCATTATCATTCTATTTTTCAGCTTCTCATGTTGCTGACAATCTTTTCACTTGAAAGTGTAGAGGTATTTTTATTGCTTATCTTAAGAGTTTTTATGCATATACCAATATCTCTTATGACGTACAACAAGCGCTTTTGATTGATTCATCATAAATATAAAGAAAATTTGCAATAAGCAAATTACATCTTATCTTTTGTTTAAGATGTAAAATAACAAATTATGATTATAAATCAAAGTATTAAAATGTATATTAAAAGATATTTTTGTAAAAATATTTATCAGAGTTATATGTCGTATTTTTCTATTTTAGCGGTTAAAAGAAAGAGGAATGTCATTTTGCTTTTCATCTGTTTTTTTGCATATTGAAATTATAGCCTTATATAAGCACTAACGTTGTGCATTTATAAACTCTTCAAGCAGTTAAAGTATTGGAGGAATATCATTTTAGTTTCTAAATGTAGAAAAAACAGCAAAGCTTGCTTTAAAGCAAGCTACAACAGTAAAAAAGTTTTATAATAAAACCTCTCTTATTTTTTCAATGTTTTTCTTTTAAACGGAGTGTATCTATAATTTGCAACACAATTTATAATTGTTAGCTTATTCTGTTGTACCATAAAAGACCGACATTTGAGGTGTGGTGATATAAGGTATGTAAGCCTTTTTGACACAGTATTCTGAAAGCACGTGGTGAATATTTAGGGTAAGCCTTGTATAAGTGAATCACATAAGTTGTTATCAAGTGGAATGAGCTCAATAAAAATCTAGAGTGTTTACAGATCAGATTGGGTAGAGTCTTTGTCCTTTAAAAGTTGTGTGGAGAAAAAAATTATCAGTGCAGGGATAAACACGGATAAAGGTTGTATTGATCCAGATTCATTATCATCCGCGATAATTTTTTCAAACCTTGATGCTCTCTCTTTCAGGATTCACAACACTTATGAATGTTTCAACACTTATTTGAGGAAGGGAAGGGGTTTTTGAAATTTCATGGTTAAAGTCAATTGCATTCAACAAAATAGCGAGTAAAGTTTTCATTTAAATCCAAGAAGTTTATTTTCAATAAACCATAAATTCTTCGCAAACTTTGATTAAAGTAATGCTTTTTCTTGGTAACAAGTCTTTTTTATAAATGGAGCATTACCTTCTATCCATTTTTTATTTCAAATTTTATTTAAGGATCTAGAAATTAGGAGGTATGTTTTTTGAACTGGATATTATGAAGTTTTTTATAAAACCCATGTTCTTTTGCTAGCAATTCTTTTTGAGTACCTTGTTCAATTAGTTGTCCATTTTGTATGACCACAATTTTATGAGCACGAGCAATCGTTGAAAGGCGATGAGCAATAATGATCGTTGTGCGTCCTTTAGTAAGGTGATGAATAGCTTCATTAATTTGTGCTTCGGTGTGTGAATCGAGCGCACTCGTTGCTTCATCAAGAATCAGAATTTCACTATCGTGAATCATTGCTCTAGCGATAGCGAGTCGTTGTTTTTGCCCCCCTGAAAGATTACAGCCATTATCACCTATCTGTGTATCATAACCATTTGACAAACTCATAATAAAGTCATGAGCATTTGCTGCTTTTGCTGCTTCGATAATTTCGTCATCACTAGCTCCTTCTTTTCCAAGTCCGATATTATATTTAACAGTTCCTTGAAAGAGAAAAGTATCCTGTCCTACATAGGCCATCAGGTTTCTCAGAGAGCGAAATGTTGTGTAGCGAATGTCTTGATCATTAATCAATATGCGTCCTTTTGTGGGGTCATAGAGGCGCATAATAAGGTTGATAAGGGTTGATTTTCCCGAACCGGATGGTCCCACCAATGCTGTCATTTTTCCGGCTTCTATTTCTAGGTTGATGTCTTTCAATATCATTTTGTTATTAGTGTATGCAAAAGAAACATGTTCGAAACGAATAGTTCCTTGCGTTTTATTCAGATCTTTAGCTTCTTTATGTTCTACAACTGTAAGGGGACAATCGAGTATTTCAAACATCGTACGGATATTGACCAAGCCAGATTCAATTTTAACACGTACATTTGCTAGTCTTTTTGCGGGTTCATAAGCTAAAAGTAAAGCAACAATAAAGGACATAAATTCACCTTGAACACCTGCGCGTTGGGTTGCAAGATAACCGGAAAAACAAATAATACCTGCAATGGCAACACCCGTGAGTGTTTCCATAATTGGATTGGTAATAGCTTCGAGTGTTGCAATACTGTTTGTTTGTTTTTCAACATCACAAATGGCTTTGTCCATCCGTTTTTTCATGACTTCTTCTAGTGAAAAGGCCTTGATGATTCGAATACCAACAGCCGTTTCCTGTACGATTTTGATAATTTCACCAAGTGAAAGGAGCTCTTTTTCCATCAAGCTGCGAACGCGTTTTAAAGCCATTCGAACGCCTAAAAAAGCTAGTGGTCCTACGATTAAAGTAATGGAGATTAACACAAAGTTTTGAATGAACATGACAAGCAACAGACCACTAACGGAAAGCAAATCACGTACAAAAGTTGTGATAATAGTATCAATTATATTACGTACGGCTGTCGCATTATGAGTTACACGAACAAGAAGATCAGATGAAGTGTTATTATGATAAAAAGAGACTCCTTGTTCCATAAGTCGTGCAAAAATTTTACGCTGTTGTTCAGCAATGATACTATTGCCTGCTTTGTTTAGAAAGTAAGTTTGGAAAAAAGTTGCAACTCCTTTGAGAATAAAGATAAAAGCAATGAAGCTAGAAATCAAAACAATCATAGGAAAATTTTGTGCATCAATAATCTGATTAACAACATCCCGCATAATCCATGCACTGGTTGCTGTGGTACAAGAAATGATGATCATTGAGAAGATAGCCGCACTATACCAACGCATATGTTTACGAAAATTTTCTCGCAAAAGGCGGATAATAAGATGTTTGTCAAAAGAGGAAATTTGTTTTTTAGCCATGAAGAGCTTCTATATTCTCTCATTATTTTATGCAAGATTGAAACACTCTTAATTAAGAAGCCCCTTAATCTTTTTTACAAAAATAGCTTTTTCTTTCAAGGTTCATCACATCAATTTCACGATGGTGAGAGTGAAGAATGTAGTGCAAAGTTTCTGTGAAAGGTATAACGAAAATTCGTTGTTCATCATTATTTTTAGTTTTCAATAAAAGGTACCGGCAAGTTTCACTATTGTATTTACCAATTTCCATATTGTGATAGTCTTTGGCACTTGAAATAGTTCACAAAAAACATTTCTGCTTTTTTGATAATTTTTATGTATCATCTCCATTTGTGATGTGTAAGCAAACAATTTTGCCGCATTGCATGATACAGAGAGCTTGAAATAAGAAGACCTTACGATGTTTGAGTTTTCTCATTTAATATGCAAAATAATGAATTCTTCTTATAAATCGATCAAGCATTATTAAACTCTTAAAAGGATTTATACACATTTATAAAACCTTAAAAGCACCACAAAAACTCTATGTGGTGCTTCTAAATAATACTATACACATCATTTTGATGAATTGCATGCGAATATTATTCCAATGCAAAACTATTTAGGTGCTATCACCATCATCATTTGCCGGCCTTCAAGCTTTGGCTCCAATTCGATTTTGGCAATTTCACTTGTATCTTCTTTCACACGCTGAAGAAGCTTTAATCCAAGATCTTGGTGAGCCATCTCACGACCACGAAAACGCAAAGTAATCTTTACTTTATCACCATGATCAATAAAGCGATGAACAGCCTTGAGTTTGACTCCATAATCATGGACATCAACATTTGGGCGCATCTTAATCTCTTTGATTTCGATGACTTTTTGCTTCTTACGTGTTTCAGCAGCTTTTTTTTGGGTTTGATATTTTAATTTTCCCAAATCGATGATTTTACATACAGGTGGCTCCGCATTTGGTACAATTTCAACCAAATCAAGTCCCGCATCTGCAGCCATAGCAAGAGCTTCTTGTATCGAAACAACTCCCTGATGTTGTCCCTCATCATTGATAAGCTGAACATGAGGTACCCGAATATCCTGATTTGAACGTGGTCCGTCTTTTTGGGTAGGTGTCATTTTAAACGGTTTACGAATGGTTTATGCTCCTTAAATTTTGATTCAACTACAGTTAATTTAATATACAATTATGTACCTAAAAACAACTATAATTCGTGTTATTTTCATTATTTGATTTATTACTTTTTGGGATGATTTAGATTATAAAAGTTTTTCTCTTAATTTAAAGAAATTATTTTATGGAGGATAAAGAATCATGGATCAAAATATTCCTTGTCAGTTTTTTTCATTTGAGAACACCGCACTTGCAGTACGCTATCGCAAGGGGCGCCAATCTCCAGGTTTGGTTTGGCTTCCTGGCTATCAATCCGATATGTTAGGAAGTAAGGCAACGTTAGTTGATCAGTTTGCTCAGAAGAATGATTTGTCTTGTTTACGTTTTGATTATTCTGGACATGGAGAATCTGAAGGTGATTTTTTTCAAGGAACAATTTCGCGTTGGGTTAAGGAAAGTTTAGCGACTTTTGAAACCTATTGTGAGGGTCCACAAATTTTGATTGGTTCCTCTATGGGTGGGTGGATTGCGCTAAGGCTTGCTATGATGCTAGCACAGAAAAATAAGAAGCTTGCTGGCATGGTATTGATTGCTCCAGCACCTGATTTTACACAAACATTGGTGGAACCAAAATTAGGCCCAGAAGAATGGAAGATTTTGGAGGAGAAAGGCTATATAGAACGACCTGCAGTTGATGATACAGAGCCAATGCCCTTTACAAAAACATTGATTGAAGATGGGCGCGAAAATTGTGTTATGAAAGGATGCATTGATGTTGGGTGTCCAGTCCATATTCTACAAGGGATGGAAGATGAAGATATTCCCTATCAGCATACATTGACTTTACTTGATCATTTACCTCTCCATGATGTAACATTGACACTTGTTCGTGATGCAGATCATCGCTTTTCTCGTCCACAAGATTTAGATTGCCTTGAAACAGTATTGAGATCTTTTATTAATCAGATTAATGGAAAGTAAGGGGTACATTTATTGATGAAGATAAAAATATATGAGCATTTCTAAACAGCATTTTATTTTTTCTGAGCGCTCTGTACCTGTACGGGTGCGGGAAAATAAGTATGCGCGCCGTCTTACCTTACGTATTGATGCCAGAAGTCAGGAGATTTGTATAACAACACCACCAGCAATAAATCTCTATGCGGTTGAAAATTTTATTGAAAAGCATCGATCTTGGATTGAGGCACGTCTTGCTCATGTACAAATCTCTCATAAAAATGCTTATCTCAAAGAGGGGGCGACAATTCCCTTATTGGGTGTTTCTCATACCATAAAACATAGAGAGGGACGTGGAGTAACAGAAATCATTACAGCAGATGCGGAGCAAGGGCCTGAAATTATTGTTTATGGTCAATTAGAATATCTTCCAAGACGCATTGCTGACGTTTTAAAAAAACAAGCGGCGCTTATTATAACGCCTTTGGTGGCACATTATGCTCATCAGGTAGAGCGTAAAGTCAAATCCATTTGTTATAAAGATACGAGAAGTCGTTGGGGCTCTTGTTCAATAGATAAGCGTCTTTCTTTTTCTTGGCGCCTTATTATGGCGCCAAAAGAAGTTGTGGAATATGTTGTTGCCCATGAAGTTGCTCATCTTGTTGAAATGAATCATGGGCCAAGATTTTGGGCTCTTTGTGAAGAGCTATGTCCTGATAGTAAAACATATCGTGCTTGGTTGAAAGAAAATGCTCCTAGACTGCATGCAATTAATTTTGATTCATATAATTTAGAGGCGTAAAAAACTTTCAAATGAAGGCAATATTTAACGGAACTTTTTGTTGAGTGTTTTGTTGTGTGTGTGCTTGCTCATGTATAATGAGGAAGCCATTGAAGCTCTCAGCACGATTGTTCTCCCCTGCTTGGTTTGCTGAGTGTCTTCAATGTTTTTACTTTATCTTTTTTGTAATTCAGCGTAATAACCCTAAGTTCCGATGACTTATAAAAAATGGGAAGGTTTTTTATGTCTGTTCTTACAGATCCACTTCAGCTATTACAGGCACTTATTCGTTGTCCTTCTGTTACACCTCATGAAGCAGGGGCGTTATCAACTTTGGAACAATTTTTGAAAAAAATGGGATTTCATGTCGAGCGCCCTATTTTTACGGATAAAAATACAGACAATGTTGAAAATCTTTATGCAAAAATGGGAAGTGAAGGACCCCATCTTATGTTTGCGGGTCATACGGATGTCGTACCGCCAGGTGCATTGGAAGATTGGACTTATCCACCTTTTGAAGCTGTCATAGATCAAGGAAAATTATATGGGCGGGGTGCTGTTGATATGAAGGGTGGAATCGCTTGTTTTATTGCGGCTCTAGCGCGAGTTTTTGAGAAACGACCCATTAAAGGAAGGGTAAGCCTTTTAATTACTGGTGATGAAGAGGGGCCTGCTGTTAATGGTACGGTAAAACTTCTCAAATGGGCAGAAAAAAAAGGTGAAAAATGGACTGCGGCTCTTGTGGGGGAACCAACAAGCGTAAAGACTGTTGGTGATATTATCAAAATTGGTCGCCGCGGATCGATTTCTGGTATTATTACCGTGAAGGGTTGCCAAGGTCATGTTGCTTTTCCAGAGCGGGCTGCTAATCCCTTGCCTTTGGCAAGTAAGCTTATTCAAGCATTGACACAAACTGCTTTAGATAAAGGGACAGAGAATTTTCAACCTAGTAATCTAGAGCTAACAAGCATCGATACCGGTAATTTAACAGTCAATATTATCCCAGCGCAGACAACAGTTCGTTTTAATATACGCTACAATGATCTTTGGACAAAAGAAACACTGGTGGAGGAAATTGAAAAGCGTCTTGCTTTGGTGCAATCAAAAAACAATGGTAACCAATATCCCTCTTATCAGCTTGAATGGATTCCAAGTTTAGGGGATGTTTTTTTAACCAAAAATGATAAACTTATTCAAACTTTATCCAATGCTATTAAAAGTGTAACAGGGAATATACCAGAATGTTCCACTTCAGGTGGTAGTTCGGATGCGCGATTTATTAAGGATTATTGCCCAGTGGTTGAATTCGGCTTACCAGGGCAAACGATGCATATGGTAGATGAGTGTGTGTCCCTTGATGCAGTGGAAACGCTTACTACTATTTATGAGCGTTTTATTATTGATTTTTTTTCATAAAGAAAAGATTGCTGGTTCAAAAATACTTTTATCTTGTTGTGCCATAAGATATTACCATTTAAGGTATGGTGATACGAGTTCCGTAAAACTTAATATATTAAGTGGTTTTAGAGTAAGTGATGAATATTCTTAAGTTGGGATTCTTGTCTGTAGAATCTTTAGTTAATTGAATTACATAATTGGAAAGCCAAAAGAGGACTGCTTGAAGAAGCAGAACTATTTAGACCATATTAGATTGAAAATATTCGTTCTTTAAGGTGTAGAAAGGCAGTGCAATCATATATGGAAAACAATGAATATTATATCATCATTGTGTAGTGACAGGTTGAAGCCATGAAGACACACAAAAACATGTTGCTATTGTAAAAAGTTTGTACAACATAAATGCGCTCATTCACAGCTCATGTTTTAATATGGTTTCTGAGCTCTCACAAAAGGTACCTCTTATTTCAATTAGACTCTCTTAGAATAAAGACTATAGGAAAAGCGCTTTAAGTTTATTTTATTTCATATATTTTGCTCTGCTTTTTTTGTCCCCAAGAACTTCCGTTGCAATATCATTACGAGATAGAAGGTGAGCTTATTTAATCAGCTTTAATATTGGTTATGATAAAGGTACACAGAAATTCTTTTGTAGCATCACGTTGACTTCTTTAGCCAAGGATTGTCCTAGTATTATTCTCAATTTTTTAATAAAATAACCTTAAAGGACGCGTATAGATACTCATAAGCATGTACGCATACAAGTGAAATTATATGGGATTAATGTCATTTCGCTCGCTAACAAAGCAATCTCGATTCATATTTGGTATATTTGCCATTTGAGTGCATTATTTGTGTAATAAAGCTCATGATGTTGCTGTTATCTATAAATCAACACCAATCATACAGCCGCGTATCTCAAATAAATATTGGTTCAGTATTTTTTGCGACAACAGCTTTTATATGCCAGAATAGGATAAAAGTATTGTGTATATCTATTTTTTATAATCTCTGAAACAGACATACAACCACAACCTGATTGAGGGAAAATATAAAAGGTATAAAGGTGAAAATCAGCGTGCTTTTTTACTCTCCTTTTTTATTCGGCTTTACGGTTTTCAAAAGTAACTAGAGTAATATCTTTTTAAATAATCAGAGACTGATGCATGGCTTCATGCTTATTTCTCTGGTTCTTTAAATGGTGCCACGATTTCATAAAGAACAATACATTATCGTATTATGCATTCACATACTTGTTTTAAAGAAATTTTCTCAATGTTTATCACATTTATGCCACTACGGTGCTTATGAATAGTGTAGTATAAAATTTTCCGTGAAGCGTATAAAGTCTACAGTGCCTCCTCATCTTTATGTTTATGAAAAATAAAGTTAGAGCACCATACATTTTCTAGCTCAAAATATTGCAATAGCTTTTAGCATTTAAGAGTGTTCATCAGAGGCCTTTTTACTCCTTTTTATAGTTTTTATCCACATGCTTCTCCCTTTTTAAGGTGTAAGCAAATGGCGGTAACTAGCTTGCTATAAATAGTTTTGAAATGAGAGGATCTCACGATATTCTAATCTCACCTTTGCTGTGAAAAATGATAATTATGATTAAAATAAGTATGTTGTTATAAAAACTTTAGTTTGCGAGTTGGCTGATGATGTGATCAAGAACAATACGTCCTTTGGTTGTTGCTTTTAAGCGTTGGTTATCCACCATTTCTATCAATTCTTGGTGTTGTAAATCGATCAGTTTTTCCATTGGAATGCGTTTAGGGCTTAAGGTTTCATAGCGTATAAGTTCTAAGCCTTCGCAAAGGCGTAATCCCATAAGGAGCATTTCATTTGCCTGTTGTTCAGTGGTTAAATGTTCCGTTTCAATACAGCCATGTCCTGTTGTTTCTACCAAATTAAGCCACTGTTCGGGATGCTTTTCATTTATTGTGACATAACGTTCGCGGTTTTCAAGGTGTGATGACAATGTTTTTGAACAGAAAGAGGAATGATTCGGTGTGTGCTCAATGAAACGTCCATGTGCTCCTGGACCAAAGCCTGCATATTGGTGATAACGCCAATAAAGAAGATTGTGTGCTGATTCGGCACCGGGCATTGCATGGTTTGAGATTTCATAGGCAGGAAGTCCATTTAGTGCCGTTATTTCTTGAGTAAGATGATACAGATCTGCTGCTAGCTCTGATGGGGGAAGGATAAGTCTTCCTGCATCATGAAGCCGTTTAAAGGCAGTTCCTTCTTCGATTGTCAATTGATAAAGAGAAAGATGGTCCGCTGCTAAATCAATTGCTTGTACAAGTTCAGATTTCCATTGTTCAAGGGTTTGTTCGGGACGCGCATAAATGAGATCAAAGGATAAATGTGGAAAAATTTTCCGTGCTAAAGTAATGGCGCAAAGAGCTTGTTCCACATTATGGAGTCGGCCAAGTTTGCGCAATGCTTTATCATTGAGCGCTTGTATTCCTAGAGATAAGCGATTAACACCTGCCGCACGGTATCCACGAAAGCGCTCTGCTTCCACACTGGATGGATTGGCTTCTAATGTAATTTCAACTTTATCATCGACTACCCATTTTTTTGCAAGTGCTTGCAATAGGGCATCGACAGTCTGTGGCTCCATAAGAGAAGGGGTTCCTCCACCAATAAAAATACTTGTAATATGGCGTGGGCCTATTTTGTGGTATTGCGTTTCTATTTCGCGCTTAAAGGCGGTGACAAAACGTGGTTGATCAACACCATGGATGCGAACATGCGAATTAAAGTCACAATAAGGACATTTAGCTGCACAAAAAGGCCAATGAATGTAAATGCCGAAAGGTTCATTCATGAGAATGCTAAAAGGTTTTCTGCCAAAAGTTTGAAAGCACGTGCGCGATGCGAAAGAGGGGGAAGATCATTACGTTTCCAGTTGTGTTTTTGCTCTGTTGACATTTCTCCAAAGGTATTTTCATATCCATCGGGTAAAAAAATAGGATCAAAACCAAAGCCTTTGTCTCCCCGTGGAGGCCAAATGAACGTTCCTTCAACGCATCCGCGGAAATAATCTGCATGAGCATCAGGCCATGCAATGCAAATGATGGATATAAAACGGCATTTCCGTTGACTTTTTTCTCGTGCTCCGACTTTTTGGAGTTCATTTTCTATTTTTTTCATAGCTTTTGGAAAATTACGTGTACCATCGGCTTGAATTGCCCAATCAGCGGTATAAACGCCTGGCGCGCCCTCCAATGCATCTACCTCTAAGCCTGAATCATCAGAGAGTGCAGGAAGTCCTGTTTTTTTTGCTGCTGAAAAAGCTTTAATATAAGCATTTTCTTCAAATGTTTTTCCCGTTTCTTTTGGTTCTGGCAAGCCCAGTTCTTTTGCCGATTGTATTATTAAACCGAAAGGCGTAATTAAAGTAGTGATTTCATGCAATTTTCCGGTGTTATGTGTAGCAATGACAAGTTTTTTATCTGCTATGCTTCTCATATAGATTTCTCCAAAAATGAAAGGGGAATTATTTTTGTGCTAAAAACCGGTTTAAATGCTCATACACACACATTTTACATGATATGATCATTTTACACGTTTAATGATATTTTATTCCAATAAAATTTTTTATCTTGTATGAAAATAACCTTGCAAAGATATGAAAGACATGTCTTTATTTATGATAGCATTTTTATGGTAAATTTCCAATTTCCTGCTTGCTCTAAAAGGTGAAATTTTCTATTTACAGCGGTTTTTAATCAATCTAAATGTCTCTTGACAAGTCCCTACAGCAGACTACTTTACAGATCAACTCTTATCTTAAATACTTCTCACACACTCTAACAAAAAATATTTCCTGCGTAATTTATCAAGCATCACTCTGAAAGGTAGCATTTTACAGCTTAATAGGATAATATATTTTTATACTACTTTAGACTATTTGACCAAACCTTGGCAAAACTTATATAAGAGATGAGGATTTTAAAAGTAGTGAAACAATTGTGATGAAGCACAAAACTATTGATAATGAACTAAAATATCTTGATGAACGTTCGCGTGATATTTTTCGCCATATTGTTGAAGCTTATCTTAATGATGGTGAACCTGTAGGATCACGTAATCTTTCGCGCCTTTTACAACAGACATTATCGCCTGCGACGATTCGCAATGTGATGAGTGATCTTGAACATCTCGGTTTGATTTATGCACCACATGTTTCTGCGGGTCGAATGCCAACACAATCAGGTTTACGCTTTTTTGTTGATGCATTTATGGAAGCGGGTGATTTGCCAAATGAAGAGCGAGAAAATATTGAAATGCAAGTCAAAGAGGCTGGTCATGCACAATCGGTTGAACATTTTCTTGTTCAAGCAAGCCGAGTTCTTTCAGATCTTTCACGTGGGGCAGGGCTTGTTTTAGCAACAAAACAAGAAGGAACATTGAAACATATTGAATTTGTGCGCCTTGATAGGGAGCACGCTCTTGCCGTTTTGGTGACTCAACAAGGTGAAGTTGAAAATCGTATTGTTCATTTACCAGAAGGGGTTACTCATGCACAATTGACGGAAGCAACGAATTTTCTCAATGCCCATATCCAAGGGCGTACATTGAGTGAAGCTAAAGGGGAAATTGCCCGCTTATGCGCAGAAACACGGGCAGCACTTGATAATTTATCGCATCATCTTGTTGAAACGGGATTAGCTCTTTGGGGAGGAGAAGGTGCTGATCATAAAATACACCTCATTGTTCGCGGGCGTAGCAATTTACTTGAAGATGTGAAAGCAGAAGAAGATTTAGAACGATTACGCCATTTGTTTGATGATCTTGAAACGCGTGAGAGTATGGCACAGCTTCTCGATTTAACGGATGAAGGTTCTGGGGTTAGAATTTTTATTGGTTCAGAAAATAAGTTATTTTCACTTTCTGGTTCTTCTTTAGTTGTAGCACCTTATCGTGATTCACAACAAAGAGTCATTGGTGCTTTAGGTGTTATTGGTCCTACACGGCTTAATTATGCAAGGATCGTGCCCATGGTTGATTATACAGCTCAACTTGTGTCACAGTTATTGCGTTAAAACGATGCAAGTAAGTATTTGTACTATAAAAGCTTATTGTATTATATACATCGATACCCCTTGATTTTTGTCTGTAGAATTTCGATATCGAGAATAACGAATCTTATGAAGGAATAAAATTTTTATGTCTGATGAAAAAAACAAATTTACTGACGCTTCATTTGAAAATTGTGATTTAAAAAATCCAGCTGATCGTAATACACTTAAACAGGCAGCCGATGAATTTTTAAAAACACATAAAACAGAGGAACACGAAGTCGTTGAAACAGAAAGCAATGAGATTAGTGATCTTTTAGCGTCTTTGCAGGATGAAAATAAAGAATTGAAAGATCAACTTTTACGTCTTGTTGCAGATATGGAAAATCTTCGACGCCGTACTATGCGAGATGTGGCGGATGCAAAGGCTTATTCCATTGCTAATTTTGCACGGGATATGTTATCGGTTTCTGACAATCTCAATCGTGCTTTGGAAGCTATTCCAGAAGGTGCACGGGAGAGTGATGCTGGTTTGAAATCATTGGCAGAAGGCGTTGAAATGACTGAACGTGCCATGATGGCAGCATTAGAACGTCATGGGGTGCAAAAAATTCATCCAGAGGGGCAAAAATTTGATCCTCACTTTCATCAAGCAATGTTTGAAATTCCCAATGCTGATGTTCCAGATAATACTGTTCAACAAGTGGTTCAGGCAGGTTATATTATCGGGGAAAGGGTGCTGCGTCCAGCTATAGTGGGTGTAGCTAAAGGAGGAGCAAAAGGAGCTTCTGTTGAAGATGATTCGGCTTAAAACACATCAATAATAAATCTCTAACATAAAATGCAGTATTCCCTGCAATCACACATATATGAAGTCTTTTCTTAAAGGGTTTTTAAAGGGTGTTATAAACACCCTTTTATCTTTGAAGCGCCCAACTTCCTTTTACAATATAGGGAGCCTTATTTAAGGGAGAGGCCGATAACAATAAAACAAAATGATCAACCTCAAAAGGAGGAACAAAAAAATCATCTTGAAAAGATAGATAAGAAGAAAGATCTTTAAGATTAATATCAAATATTCGTGCAAGAGTGATATGCGGAATAAATAGTCTTTTATCAGTCTTTAACTCTAATTTATTCCGGATATATTGCGTCTTTTCATGTAAAAGAGTAAGCTTTTCACAAGGTTCAATGCGAACCACAAGAGAATGAGGAGCATTTTCTGAACCAAAAACTTCAAAACCTTTTATCTGTAGCGTAAAAGAAGGAAGTTCTATAGTGTTAAAGGTATGCATAATTTCATCTGCTAAGGAGCTTTCAACTTCGCCAAAAAAAGATAAGGTGACATGAAAATTTTGCGGGTTGATCCATTGCGCTTTTGGTAAGCCATTTTGCAATGATACGAGGGCTTTTGTTGTTTGTTGAGGAATCTGAAGAGCACTAAATAGACGACCCATGATATTATCTCCTTATAATGAAAGATGCTATCCCAAGCGCAATATAGATAATAAGGGCGGGGTACGTACCACAGAAAACAAGGCAATAGTATAGAAAAAGAATGTCTAAAAAATGCTTACTATAATTATGGTCGTACAAAGCTTATTCGTTTTAAGAAAATGGCTATGATATTGATAAGAATTGCGTTTTCAGGATCTGTATCACAATGATGTGCAATGGAAGATTACTTGTGTATTATAAAGGCTACAAAGTTAGCAGAAAATAAGAAAAGTTGATAGATTTTTGATGTGCGAAATTATTTTGACATTTATCTTTAGCCTAAAATAAAGCATACTTTAATACAAGGTGAAGAGTTCTCTTTTCTGTAAAAATTTAATTATATGATTAAGTCGGGGAATAGCCATAATACGCAAAACTATTCAAATTGGTCAAATAATGTTAGGAAAGGAAGAAAAAAATCGAGCATAACAAAATTACTATAAGCTTTTACATTTATGATAATTATGCCAATCTATAATGGATATGAATATTGGTATAAAGCGGGAAGAGAAATTAAAATTCAAAATAATGATGGAAAGTTCCTATTTTCTAAGAATTATCATCTTTGTTTATGATGAAAAAGCACTAGTTTTCCTCTCCAAAGTTGTTATTGATGAGCTTTTCAAGAGCATTAAGAGCATCTGTTGCTTCTGGTCCTGAAACACGAATGGTGAGGTTGCAACCGGATGAAGCCGCTAGCATCATAAGTCCCATAATTGATGATCCGCCAACAATTTTCCCGTCCTTTTCAACTTCAACAGTAACATTAAAATTGTCAACAGTTTGTACAAATTTTGCAGAAGCACGTGCATGCAATCCACGTTTATTACAGATATTGAAATGACGACTTATACATGGGAGGGTATCTTTGGAAAACATTGGTATTTTATTATCCGCTATAAAATCATACTTGGTACATTAATATATTTACGCCCTGCTTCTTGTGCTATTCTTAACGCGTCTGATAATGAAATATCAGGACATTTGCGAATAGAAATCAGTTTAATAAGCATGGGCAAATTAACACCCGCAATCATTTCAACGCGTCCTTTTTCAATAGCAGGAATAGCTATATTTGATGGTGTTCCACCGAACACATCTGTTAATATGATGACGCCATGATCCGTATTTGTATCGGTTACTGCGGCTATAATATCACCTCGGCGCTGATCTATATCGTCATCGGGATAAACGCATATTGTTGCGAACTTTTCTTGTACTCCAACAACATGTTCCACGGCATGTAAAAATTCGACAGCCAGCTCACCGTGCGTTACAAGCACGAGTCCAATCATTTACGCAAACTCCTGTTAACTAATAAGACCCAACCATAGTTGGTGGGAAAGACATTGTACAAGGCTTTATCTTGCTGCCAAGAAAAATTTGCAAAAAAAAGGCAAAAATTGTGATTTTTTTATCTTTAGAAAAAATTAGACAGATTTTAGCCATATTTTTCTAAACAAAAATGCTTCAATAGCTTGACAAATGGCTGTACAATCGGCTTCACGAAGAGAGGGAAGTTTTAAAAGAGGAATGTGCAAATTTTCAAATTGAAAAGTTTTATCTGTGGAAAAACGTTCATATTCCGGACCGAGAAAAATAATGCAATCGATAGTTGTGTGCTTTTTAAATTCTATCATATAAAGACCAACGCCACGAATCTCGATGCCGCCCTCTAAATTATCAGGAGTGTATCCGTGAAGCTTTCCATTTTCCGCACGCAACATTGTATAATCATCACTGATAAGCTTCGCTTCACGTTTTGACCACTCAGCGCGGTCAAGCAAAGAAAGGGTGATGGTTGATTTTCCTGATCCCGATGGACCTATAATTAACAGCCCCTTGCCGCCCAGTTGAAGGCAATTTGCGTGGAGTATTTCACATTTTGTTTTCATGTCTTTTACTTTGGATAAAAGATTTATTTAGCAAGCGGAAGTATAATAGTAAAACGTGCACCAGTTTTACACTTCCCAAGTGTAGGATCAATAATATTTTCGGCTGTAATTGTCCCATTATGAGCTTCGATGATTTGCCGACTAATAGAAAGGCCAAGTCCAGAGTTTTGTCCAAAAGCATCTTCATTTGGTCGATCTGTGTAAAAACGTTCAAAAATGCGTTCAATATTTTCTGAACGAATACCTGGGCCATTATCTTCAATGGTTAAAATAAGGGTTGAAGCATGACTTTTCATAGTAATGCAAATTTTGCCACGATTCCGAGGAATAAAAGAACGCGCATTTTCAAGAAGATTTGAAATCACTTGCCCTAAACGGAGTTCGTGTCCCAATACAAGATAGGCTTTTCCATGAGGACGTGGGACAATATTAAGGCTTATATCAATGGTTTGCGTATTACGATACACTTCCTGAACAGCATGAACAAGACTTTCCAAAAGCGGTGTCATATCAACAATCTCTGCGGTTTCTCGTGCAAGCTCTGCATCGAGTCGCGATGCATCAGAAATATCTGTAATCAACCGATCAAGGCGGCGCACATCATGTTGAATAATTTCCAGCAATTTCTCTTGTGCTTCTTCATTTTTAGCCAGAGGGAGCGTTTCAACAGCACTGCGTAGAGAGGTGAGAGGATTTTTTAATTCGTGGCTTACATCAGCAGCAAAGCGTTCAATGGCTTCAATACGCATATAAAGGGCATTAGTCATATCACGAATAGAAGTTGAAAGGTGACCAATTTCATCTTCACGCATTGAAAAATCAGGAATTTCTACACGCTGATTATTGCCATTACGCACTCGATTAGCCGAGGCAGATAATTTACTTAATGGATGGGCAATCGTATGGGCCAAAAAGAGAGAAAGAACCAAAAGTACGCTACCTACAACGGCAAAAACTTTAAAGATAACCAGTCTTTCGCCTTTTACAATGTTATCAATATCGGAACCAGTGGTTGAAAGAAGAAGAGCTCCAACCACTGCGCGATAGCGTTGAACAGGAACGGCAACAGAAACAATTAATTGCCCTTGTCTGTTGCGTCTTTTAGCCGTAGCAAGAGATCCGTTTAATGCGCGGTACACTTCTGGATAAGCAATACCACTGGTTTTTGTTTGTTCTCTGTCAAGAGCAATACCTTTGCCATAAAATGCGCTTGAATACCATGAAGTAAGGCGATCCCACATGTTTTGTTCTGTTTTAAGTGGGGGTAAATCATAACTAAAAACTTCTCCACTAGAATAAAGAACGCGCGAATCAAGAAGGAGAGTAGCATCACGATCATAGATACGTGCTCTTGTCGTTTTAGGTGTAATAAGACGCCGTAAAAGAGGGGCAACTTGCTCAGGGTTAATAGGAAAATCCCAAGAATCGGTTGATTGAGGAGCGGGTGTAACGCTTTCACCAGTCTGTAACTCTAAGAGTTTTTGAGGGTCAATGAGGATAGAATTTGTATCTACTGTTGCAGAAGCAGCAATAGCCCCAGCAATAATTTTTCCTTGGGTACATAAACTTTTGATTTTTGCTTCAATTAAACCATCGCGAAATTGGTTAAGGTATAAAATGCCTGTAACTAAAACAGCAAGAGCAGCAATGTTTAATATAACAATGCGACGTGTGAGGCTGGAAAAAAGCAATTGTCTAAAGAGACGTTGTGTTCGAAGATGCAAACGAGCGAACATAAGAAATGGCGTCGAGGATGTACCATTAACGGTTGTTTTTTGTAAAGTTTCCAGTTGAAAATTGTCTGTCATCGATTTGATTGCCATTCAAATTTTTGCGACAAAGTAGTTTTATACCTCGTGGAAACGATAACCTACACCATAAAGTGTTTCAATCATTGCAAAATCATCATCCACTTGTTTAAACTTTTTACGCAGACGTTTAATGTGACTATCAATGGTGCGATCATCTACGTAGACTTGATCACTATAAGCAGCATCCATTAAAGCATCACGACTTTTTACAACTCCTGGTCTTTGTGCTAAGGTTTGCAGAATCAAAAATTCCGTAACGGTTAAAATAACAGGTTTATCTTTCCATGTACAGGTGTGGCGTTCTTGATCCATCACAAGATCTCCGCGTTTGAGAGAAGAGGTGGAAGAAGTTCCTGTAGAAAGCGGTTGGTTACGTGCATTAGAACGGCGTAAAATAGCTTTCACGCGTTCAATAAGAAGACGTTGGGAGAAAGGTTTAGTAATAAAATCATCAGCTCCCATTTTGAGACCAAATAATTCATCAATTTCATCATCTTTAGAGGTAAGAAAAATAACTGGAAGATCAGATTTTTGACGCAAACGACGCAAAAGTTCCATCCCATCCATTCGGGGCATTTTAATATCAAAAATAGCTAAGTGTGGAGGGTGAAGTGTGAGACCCTTGAGTGCAGATGCTCCATCTGTATAGCTTTCAACCCGATATCCTTCTGTCTCAAGCGCAAAAGATAAAGATGTCAAAATATTGCGATCATCATCAACAAGTACAATCGTTTGCGTGATTGTTGGTGTATCTTTCATGGTTTCTTAGACCTTTCTATTGCTGTGGTAGCAAATTACCCACACTTATTTATATGGGAGTTCATATTTTTTTTGCAAAACAAATATGATACAAATTGTAGCAAAGTAAAAAAACTTTTGTCATTACTGTAAAATCTTGTTTTGCTTTCATAATTTATAATGTTTCTACGTCTATTAAGATCCCTTCATTTGAGAGAAAATTTTCATAAAGGCTTTTTTTATCAAGGTTTATTACAAAGTTTATTATTGTATTTGTCTCATAATTGAACAGATGTAGTTTTGATTGTTGAAGTTTAGAAAATCTGCCTATGTGTTTTAAGAGCAAAGAAAAGAATGTGGCAATATATGCACAAAAATTTGTTTCTGCTACACGAAAGGAGGTCGTAATGGGATTTTTTAATTTTATTAAAACTGTAGGGGAAAAATTAGGTATTGGGGACCATGAACCAAAAGAAAAGGATTTTAAGAGAGCATTTGATCATTTTCAACTCGGTACAGAAAAAGTCAATATTCAAGTTGAAGACGGTAAAGCTATTTTAAGCGGTGAAGTTCCAGATAGGGAAACACTTGAAAAAGCACTGCTGGTTGTTGGCAATTCACAAGGTATCTCGTCTGTAGATGTTGATCAATTAAAGGTTATAGATACAACGCCTAGAAAAACTTCTCGCTTTTATGAGGTCAAATCTGGTGATAATCTTTGGAAAATTGCTGAAGAGGTTTATGGAAAAGGGCAAGGTAATAAAAACACATTTATTTTTGAAGCCAATAAGCCAATGCTAAAATCTCCCTATAAAATTTATCCTGGACAAGTTTTACGTATTCCTGAAATTGACCATAGTTAATTCATCAAAGGGGATAATTTTTTACTGATGGCATTAAACAAAAAATAAAGAAGCGTAAAAAATCTCACGCTTCTTCATTTTATAAAGTGTGTATTTATAATAAAAGGAGCTTAGTGAACAGGAGAGGATTTAGAAGGTGATGGTACTTTCATAGCGTTTACAGAGAAATCAACATCAATGGTTCCTGCTTTCTCAAATGTTAATTTTGCGCTAATTTTATCACCTAACTTAAATGGTTGTGAAAGCCCCATGAACATAATATGATCACCGCCAGGCTTAAGCGTGATTTCGCCATTTCCCGGAATTTCAATGCCATTGTGCAATTTTTCCATTTTCATAATATCATTAACGACAGCCATAGAGTGTATCTCTGTTGTTTTTACTCCGTTTGTGGAAATAGAAACTAAACGGTCTGGGGTATTACTATGATTAATAATGTAGAGATAACCGCTACCAACTCTTATACCTCTAAGTGTTTCGCGTGTCCAAGGATTGAGAATTTCTATGTCGCCAAGTTTATATTGCTGAGCACCTGCTGGCAGGGTTATACCAGCAAAGAGAAGAGCACACACGATATTTATGATAACCTTTTTGTATGGATATTGTGTATGTATTATATTCTTAAAGATGAGATTTGTTATTTTCTTAATAATAGATGTCATCATTGATTTACCCTCCTTCATAAGATTCACACTTTGAATATTTTTTATTTTAGCAGAGCTTTTATTTAAAATAAAAGAAAGAAATGCTAAAATGAAATTGATTTGAATATAAAAATCATAGAATTCTTGAAATTTAAAAGAAGACAGTAAGATTTACAATGACAACACACCTCTTAACGCTTCCGTGTTCATCTCATAAATAGTATTTGCAAATGGTATAAAATCTATGATTCACTACTATTTTACTTAATGAAGATATAATACAGAACAATCATCAACCACTTTACCAATTTTTAATATTATGACAGCTCTTGGCATTTTTAAGCGTTTATACAGAGGTATTTTTATATATTTTCAAAGTTCAAAATTATACAGTTAAGAAAAAACGCTTTAGGTGAATTTAAAGCACAGATTTCAAATAGCCGCAAACAATGAGACCGTTAGAAGGAGAATTTTTGAAAGGAGATCGATAGATAATACCTTTACTGATATGAGCATTAGATATGATGACTATTTTAGTCCAAGGAAGATTTATAATATTTGTGATATAAATTATTCGCCTTTTAAAAAGCTTTTACGTGAGTATGATTTTATCAATGATGAGAAGATCAAGAGCGAGAGTGCAATCATTCTTTTATTTTTTAATTTTTATAGAAAGATATATTTTTTGAGAATTGCAAGAAAAATATATTATGCTCTCAAGTCTCTCATAAATATGGTATTTATGGGTCATTAGAGTGCCTATTTTAAAATAAATTTTTTATTTTGGAGATGTTTCTCTCATTATTCTCTTGTAGCAATAAAAGCCTGTTCTTATATACGAGGCAGCAAGGCTTGTTGCGACTTGCAGTTTATTATTATTTATGTTGCTTGAAGCAATATACGGGCTTTAGGTGTTATGAGGAGCTATCTTAAAAAGATGCTTTATGAAGGTTGAGGTAGCTTGCTGAATGGAGATTATAATATGGCAAAAGTAATTGGTATTGATTTGGGGACAACGAACTCTTGTGTGGCTGTTATGGATGGCAAAAACGCAAAAGTTATTGAAAACTCAGAAGGAGCGCGAACAACACCTTCCGTTGTTGCCTTTACTGATGGGGGGGAGCGGCTTGTTGGGCAACCTGCTAAACGGCAGGCGGTGACAAATCCTGAAGGGACAGTTTTTGCAGTTAAACGTTTGATAGGGCGCCGTTTTGATGACCCTATGGTTGAAAAAGATAAAGCGCTTGTTCCTTATAAAATTGTTAAAGGTGACAATGGTGATGCATGGGTTGAAGAGGCGGGAAAGAAATATTCTCCGTCACAAATTTCAGCTATGATTTTGCAAAAGATGAAGGAAACAGCAGAATCTTATCTTGGTGAAAAAGTTGAACAAGCCGTTATTACGGTTCCTGCTTATTTTAATGATGCGCAACGTCAAGCCACGAAAGACGCAGGTAAAATTGCTGGACTTGAAGTTTTACGGATTATTAATGAGCCAACTGCTGCTGCTTTAGCTTATGGTTTGGACAAAAAGGACGGAAAAACAATTGCTGTTTACGACCTTGGTGGTGGTACATTTGATATTTCAGTCCTTGAAATTGGAGATGGGGTTTTTGAGGTTAAGTCAACCAATGGAGATACGTTTTTAGGGGGTGAAGACTTTGACATGCGCTTGGTTGGTTATTTTGCCGATGAATTCAAAAAAGAGCAAGGAATTGATCTGAAGAATGATAAACTCGCTTTACAGCGCTTAAAAGAAGCGGCAGAAAAAGCAAAAATTGAGCTTTCTTCGTCACAGCAAACAGAAATCAATTTACCATTTATCACGGCAGATCAATCAGGTCCCAAGCACTTAACAATGAAATTGACTCGGGCAAAATTTGAATCTCTCGTTGACGATTTAGTGCAGCGTACCATTGAACCTTGTAAAGCTGCGTTGAAAGATGCTGGATTAAAGGCCGGTGAGATTGACGAAGTTGTTTTAGTGGGTGGAATGACACGTATGCCCAAGATTCAGCAAGTTGTGCAGAGCTTCTTTGGTAAGGATCCACACAAAGGCGTTAACCCTGATGAAGTGGTCGCAATGGGTGCTGCCATCCAAGGAGGTGTATTGCAAGGCGATGTCAAAGATGTGTTGTTGCTAGATGTAACACCTTTATCTTTGGGTATTGAAACCTTGGGTGGGGTTTTCACACGCCTTATTGAGCGCAATACCACTATCCCGACGAAAAAATCGCAAGTTTTTTCGACAGCTGATGATAACCAGAGTGCTGTAACGATTCGTGTTTTCCAAGGTGAACGGGAAATGGCAAGTGATAATAAGTTATTGGCTCAATTTGATCTTGTTGGTATTCCTCCAGCACCACGTGGTATACCTCAAATTGAAGTTACTTTTGATATCGATGCGAATGGTATTGTTAATGTTTCGGCCAAAGATAAGGGAACAGGTAAAGAGCATCAAATTCGTATTCAGGCATCAGGTGGTTTAAGTGATGCTGATATTGAAAAAATGGTAAAGGATGCAGAAGAGCACGCGGCTGAGGATAAAAAACGCCGTGAAGGTGTTGAAGCTAGAAATCAAGCGGAGGCTCTTATTCATTCAACTGAAAAGTCGCTCAATGAATATGGCGATAAAGTATCAGCTGAAGAAAAGGGACAGATTGAAACAGCAATATCTGATTTGAAATCTGCGCTTGAAGGCAGTGATACGGAAGAAGTAACAACAAAGATGCAAAAATTAGCAGAAGTCAGTATGAAACTTGGACAGGCTATGTACGAAGCCTCACAAGCAGCGAGCGCTGACACTGAAACAGAGGCAAAGAATGATGATGTTGTTGATGCTGATTTTGAAGAAGTTAATGATAAGAAGAAATAGTGTCAGCATATGTGTTGATTAATTGATAAACCCGGCCTTTGAAATATAAGGCTGGGCTTTATTATTTGAGATAAGTTGCAACTTTGTTGCTAAAAATATAAATTAAAAGCAATATTATCCATAAAGATGGATGACAGAAAAATTATCAGGAATACATGATGAAGGTTGACTATTATGAAATTCTTGGCGTGACTCGCGAATGTGATGATAAAAAGTTGAAATCTGCTTTTCGTAAGTTGGCAATGCAATATCATCCTGATCGCAACGCGGGGGATAAAGAGGCAGAGCGAAAATTCAAAGAAATTGGCGAAGCCTATGAAGTTCTTAAAGATCCCCAGAAGCGTGCTGCTTATGATCGATTTGGCCATGCGGCCTTTGAAAATAGCGGTGGTCAAGGGGGAGCAAATCCCTTTGGTGGTTTTGCTGCTGGTGGTGGATTTGCGGATATTTTCGAAGACTTTTTTGGTGAGATTATGGGAGGTACACACCGTAAGCGTGGTGATAGTCGCGAACGTGGCGCAGATTTGAGTTATAATATGGAAGTGACTTTAGAAGAGGCATTTTCAGGAAAAACTGCAGAAATTAATATTCCCAGTTCCGTTACGTGTGATGTTTGTGAAGGATCAGGAGCGAGAAAAGGCTCTAAGCCGCAAGTTTGTGGAACATGTCATGGATCTGGTCGTGTGCGTGCTGCACAGGGTTTCTTTTCTATTGAGCGGACATGTCCTACATGTCATGGACGTGGTGAAACTATTACGGATCCATGCCCCAAATGTCAGGGGACACGGCGTATAGAGAAAAAACGTTCATTAAGCGTAAATGTTCCAGCTGGTATTGAAGATGGAACGCGTATTCGCCTTTCTGGTGAGGGTGATGCTGGTATTCGTGGTGGGCCCAATGGTGATCTTTATATTTTCCTTTCCATTAAACCGCATGAGTTTTTTCAGCGAGAAGGAGCAGATCTTCACTGTCGCGTTCCTATTTCAATGGTAACAGCTGCTTTAGGAGGAGAGTTTGAAGTTTCCGACCTTGATGGTGTTAAAGCACGCGTTAAGATTCCAGAAGGGACACAAAATGGACGTCAATTCCGCCTTAGAGGCAAAGGTATGCCTATGTTGCGCCGTCAGCAAGCAAGGGGTGATCTTTACATCCATATCACGATTGAGACACCGCAGAAATTAACGCAAGAACAACGTGAATTGTTGCAAAAATTTGAGAAACTCTCAAATCATGAAAATTCACCGCAATCACATGGTTTTTTTTCACGTATGAAAGAATTTTTTGAAAATATTTCTGGTTAAAATATGTGAATGTTCTCAGAATAATTAGAGAGAACTGTGGGAAAGTTATTTTCATTAAGCTTTCTATTGTCTCATTATCTTTGAAAAGCATTTTTTCTTGAAAAGAAAAGAGAGAGATAGCTAATTTAGGATAAACTCCTGCTGCTGATAGTTTTTATATTTCATGAATTTTATGGATAAGTCTTATTTTTGAGTGTCTATAACATTTTAAAAAGGGCTTATCCATATAAGAACGCAATTGAGTGATTGATAATAAATATTGCCAGTGTCATGATAACTGCCTTTATGCATTCAGTATTTTTTGTGTTTATTTTTTCACTCAAAATTTCTTTTTAAAGGCTCTATAATAAAACTATAAAATAGGTAGCGGCTTGCCAAGAAACGCTAAATAAACTGTTAGGCAATCCATCTTTTTCAAATAAAGTATCAACTTCTTATAACCGATTTTATTTTTGGCATTTTTCATAGTTTTAATCACTGCTTCCTTTAAAATAAGGGTTATTTTATTCGGAATAGCTTTTACATGCCTCATCTTAGCTTTTAGCAGTAATCATGTCTTTTTAGATGCGGATTTAGTTTTGTATTTCTGATGTCATAAATAGTTCTTCCAGATAATAAAAAACGCTATAATCAAGTTTATTTTGTTCCAAAGAAATTGTGGAATGAGATAATGTGTGTTGAATGCTAAAGAAGACATAACAAAACAAGTTTTGAGGTATTCGATGTATCTCTCTTGTGGGGAAACAGATTCGATGGAATTCACTTAATTGAATTTATTGGCATAATAAAAAGTTGGTGGGAAGATAGAGGAAGTTACCTTTAAAAAGAAAAAATAAATACAATAAAAAATAGCACAATATGCTTAGAAAACAGCACGATATATTGTTGAAATTGATTAGTGATATGGAAAGGGAAATTTACGAAATGAATCTTTTTTCATAAAATAACATAATTAAAAGAATTAAAAATTCTAAAAAACATTGAATAATTCAAGCATGTATCGCTATGCAGAAAGAAAAACTTAATGACAGATCATGAAAAATGAGAAGTTTTATAAAACCTTACGAAGAGAGTAATCTAAACAATTAAATGCTTTTACGAAGATGCTTCTGAAGAGCTACTCGCAATAAAATCAAAATATATGATAATTTTGCAAAGCCTTTTTTCAATTTTACGATATAAAAAGATAAATTATTATTATAAATCAATTTATTATAATTCTCCATGAGGAGCGTTCAGTTGACATTTCCTCATGTTTAATGATTGAGAAAAAGTCAAATTTTTAAAACCAAAGTTATAGTTTATTGAGATAAGCTATAAAGCGGTTGAGTGATTTCTTATCTTGGGAATATGTTAATTTTATTATGATAAGAAACTTTATTTTTATCTTACAAAATCAATGGTTGTATATATTCCTATTCATTGTTAAGTATCCATAGGGATAAACTAATGAGTTGAATGTACGGCTTAGCTTCAAAATTTTGCTTTTCAATTTTATATATAAGATCATAAAATAATGACATTTTTTTACGTCTATTTTGTTTAATTTTTCGCTGTCAATTTTTAAAGGAAGTATTTTGTATTTCATTTCGTTATTCCTTTTTCGTAATTTAGAGGAAAATTGACGATTTTCAGGGGAGGGGGTGGATAGAGTAAAGTTTGGTTTTATTGTTTTCACTTTTCCTAAATTTCATTAAGAGATGGTAAAAAGTGATGAGGAGGCTCTATTGATGGATGATGCTAAAAACGGTGATGTAGATGTTTTGGAAAAACAAGCAGCATTTTTATCGTCTGCTTTACCTTATATGCAAAAATATGAAAATGAAACGGTCGTGGTAAAATATGGCGGCCATGCTATGGGTGATCCTGATTTGGGGCGAGCATTTGCGCGTGATATTGCTCTATTAAAGCAATCGGGAATTAATCCTGTTGTTGTTCATGGTGGTGGGCCTCAAATTGCTGAAATTTTAATGAAAATGGGGATTGAATCGCGATTTGAAAACGGACTACGGGTAACCGATGAGCGGATCGTTGAAGTGGTTGAAATGGTTTTAGCGGGTTCCATAAATAAAGAAATTGTTGCTCTCATCAATGCTGAGGGTGAATGGGCAATAGGATTATGCGGCAAGGATGGCAATATGGTTTTTGCCGAAAAGGCTTATAAAACTGTCATTGATCCTGATTCGCATATTGAACGTGTTTTAGATTTGGGGTTTGTTGGTGAGCCTGTTGAAGTTGATCGCACATTGCTAGATCTTTTAGCATCTTCTGAAATGATACCAGTTCTTGCTCCTGTAGCTCCAGGACGCGATGGTAAAACTTATAATATCAATGCTGATATTTTTGCTGGAGCTATTGCTGGTGCATTAGAGGCTAAACGCCTTTTATTTCTCACTGATGTTCCTGGTGTTTTGGATAAACAGGGTAAACTTTTAAAAGAATTGACAGTTTCTGAAGCTGAAAGATTTATTAAAAATGGGACAATTTCAGGAGGTATGATTCCAAAAGTAGAGACTTGTATAAAAGCCCTTCAAAATGGTGTGGAAGGTGTTGTCATTTTAAATGGTAAAACTCCTCATTCTGTTTTACTAGAGCTGTTTACCGAACAGGGAGTTGGAACGCTTATTGTTTCATAAATTGTGGGGAAAATTGGAAGAGAAAGTTTTTCATGGTGAATCTAAAACAGTTTAAATATCCTTTATTAAGTAAGCCAGAATTGGCAATATTTACTGCGACAATATTGTGGGGCATTACATTTTTAGTCATTCACATTGCGGTACGCTATAGTGGTCCTCTGTTTTTTGTTGGATTTCGTTTTATTGTTGCATCTCTTATATGTGGGGTAATTTTTTGGCGCTCTATAAAAGGTATAACCGTTTATGAAGTTTTCGCTGGGATGGCGATAGGTTTAGCCATGTTTTTTGGTTATGCTTTTCAAGCAGCTGGACTTCAAACAATTATTAGTAGTCAGTCAGCTTTTATCACAGCGCTTTATGTACCGATGGTTCCAATCTTGCAATGGATTGTTTTTAAAAAACCTCCCCGTTTAGCTTGTTGGATTGGTATTATTTTCGCTTTTATTGGGCTTGTATTGATTTCAGGACAAAAGCCGGGAAATTTTGATTTTTCAAAAGGCGAAATTTTAACTTTGTTAGGCGCTTTAGCGATTGCTGGAGAAGTCATACTCATCGGAATTTTTGCGAACAAGGTTGATAGTCGGCGTGTAACCATTATTCAGTTATTTTTTAGTGGTTTTTTTTCATTTGCTTGTATGCCTTTGATGGGTGAAAGCATTCCTGAATTTTCGTGGGTGTGGTTTAATATTGGTATAGGATTGGCATTAATGAGTGCCATCATTCAATTAGCTATGAATTGGGCACAAAAGTCTATTTCCCCTACGCGTGCGACACTCATTTACGCAGGTGAACCGGTATGGGCTGGTATTGTTGGGCGTTTGGCTGGAGAACATTTATCTCCCTTAGCTTTATTGGGCGGTTTGCTTATTCTGATTGGGATCATTGTGGCTGAATTACAACCTTCACAATGGCGTAAAAAAAATAAAGCAATTAAAAAAATTGATTAGCTATACATTTTTTTATTATGATTTTATTGCATGAGATTTTTTCTTGTAGAGTTTTCATTTTTAAGGCTTTTTTAATATTAAGATGATTAAGAAGTTCTATAAGTTATTCCAGCTTTTGCATGCCAAATTGGAGAAATAGTATGCTTCTATCTGTTTGCCTAACTTCTGAAACGGGCAGACAACCTTTATTGAGCCAAAGCATGAGGTGATATAAAGGTAAAAATTAACGCCTATCTTTAAATTCGGCTTTACAACTTTCAAAAACATCTACGGTAATGTTTTTGAATAATGAAAACTATGCACTGTCGCACGTTATTTCTTTTGTCCTTTAATAGAGTTACGCTTCTCACGCAAAATAGAACGTCCAAAGTACCCCATAACGTTGTGCATTAAATCGTTTTTTTTAAAAGATAATTTTCTCAATATACATCATATTCATTGACGGTCCACATGAAGTATAGAAAAACCACAGAGCATCATTATAAATCAATGCGTTATCCAATGAATCGAAGAGGATTGGTGTGTTTTATCTTTAATAGAGGAAGGAAGGAGTTATATAAAAAGTATACAAAAGCATCACTCAATAGAGCATATTTCTAAAGTTTTAAAAATTGAGAAGAAACTCCCTCGATATTCATGTTATCTTATATAAGATTGCTAAAAAAGAAGATTATTGCATACAAATAAAAAAGCATTTCTTGCGAATTTATTGCAAGCCTAAATGATATACACGCCCATCATATAAATATGATAATACATTGATTTATAATTATAATATATCATTATTCACATTGAGTTAAAACCCTGAATATTGTAAAACTTTCTCACTTCAAATCATTTTCATGTTAAATCAATCCAAATCACTTGCTTACACATCACAAGTGGGTGGGGGGCATGTGGGTAAAGACTGTACAAGAAAGGCATATCTCTTATAAACTTTTTCAAGTGTAAAGGATCGTCGTAATATTGGAGGTTGGCAAAGTGTGTGATGGTGCCAGCTTACTACAGCATATGAGTTATCAAATAAGATGTGAAAGGATCATTTTAGCACCCTTGGATTTAATTTAGCAAACAAAAGCCTCATTTTTTAGGCTATAAAAAGTTGTGTTTTGAGAAGCTTTTTAGGTTTATATTCTTTTGATAGAAGCCGGAGCATAATTGGTCTTTGCGTTTTGTATTATTCTTTGCTAAATCGCCTTATATGACAATAGATCGTAATTATATTCGTAATTTTTCCATCGTGGCGCATATTGATCACGGCAAATCCACTTTAGCTGATCGTTTGATTCAAATAACAGGTGGGCTTGATACACGTGAGATGAAAGAACAAGTACTCGATTCCATGGATATTGAGCGTGAACGTGGAATTACTATTAAAGCACAGACGGTACGTTTACACTATAAAGCAAAGAATGGTGAAACCTATATTTTAAATCTTATGGATACACCTGGTCATGTGGATTTTGCTTATGAGGTTTCGCGTTCATTGGCAGCTTGTGAAGGTTCTCTGTTGGTGGTGGATGCAAGCCAAGGCGTAGAGGCGCAGACGTTAGCAAATGTTTATCAAGCCATTGATAATTCCCATGAGTTGGTTGTTGTTCTCAATAAAGTTGATCTTCCAGCAGCAGAACCTGAGCGTGTTAAAGAACAAATTGAAGATGTGATAGGCATTGATACATCTCAAGCAGTAGAAATATCAGCAAAAACAGGTTTGGGTGTTCCTGATGTTCTGGAGGCAATTGTTGCACAATTACCACCTCCACATACAGGCGATGTTGCAAATCCCTTGAAAGCAATGTTGGTTGATAGCTGGTATGACGCATATCTTGGTGTCATTGTTTTGGTACGGGTGATAGATGGTATTTTAAAAAAAGGCCAAACCATTCGTATGATGGGTACAGGAGCAAAATATCCAGTTGAGCGCGTTGGGGTTTTTACACCTAAAATGGTACAGGTTGATGAATTAGGACCAGGCGAGATTGGTTTTATCACTGCTTCTATCAAAGAGGTAGCAGATACACGGGTTGGGGATACGATTACTGAAGAGCGTCGTCCTTGTGAAAATGCTTTGCCTGGTTTTAAGCCGGCGCAACCTGTTGTCTTTTGTGGACTTTTTCCAATTGATGCTGCCGATTTTGATGATTTGCGTGCAGCCATGGGCAAATTACGCTTAAATGATGCGAGTTTTTCTTTTGAAATGGAAACGTCTGCGGCTTTGGGGTTTGGTTTTCGCTGTGGTTTTTTGGGACTTCTGCATCTTGAAATTATTCAAGAGCGATTAGAGCGTGAGTTTAATTTGGATTTAATTGCGACAGCACCTTCAGTTGTTTATCGCATGAATATGAATGATGGTTCTGTTAAAGAGTTGCACAATCCAGCGGATATGCCTGATGTGGTTAAAATTTCTTCCATAGAAGAACCATGGATTCGAGCGACAATCATGACTCCTGATAATTATCTTGGGTCAATTTTAGAGCTATGCCAAGAGCGGCGTGGGGTACAGGTTGGTTTGTCCTATGTTGGAACCCGTGCTATGGTAACGTATGATTTACCACTGAATGAAGTTGTTTTTGATTTTTATGATCGGCTAAAATCGATTTCAAAGGGTTATGCTTCTTTTGATTATCAAATGACAGATTATGCAGAAGGTGATTTAGTTAAAATGTCTATTTTGGTGAATGGAGAGCCTATTGATGCATTATCGATGCTTGTTCACCGCATGATTGCAGAAAAGCGCGGGCGTTCAATGTGTGAAAAACTGAAAGATCTTATTCCTCAGCATATGTTTCAGATTCCAGTTCAAGCGGCTATTGGTGGTAAAGTTATAGCGCGCGAAACGATTCGTGCTTTGCGTAAAGATGTAACAGCGAAATGTTACGGGGGTGATGTTACGCGTAAGCGCAAACTTTTGGAAAAGCAAAAAGAAGGCAAAAAGCGGATGCGCCAATTTGGAAAAGTAGAAATTCCACAATCGGCATTTATTCAAGCGCTCAAAATGAACAAATAATGAAAAAAGGGGTATTTTCTCTCATTGATTGCGCTTTTGCTTTTGTCGATTGGTTCAGGTGTTTAAAGGATACTTTAAATAGAATTGCGCCGTGCTTCATGTTTTTGTGTATTGCGTAATGGTGTCACTTTCTTACGTAAAACAGAATGCTTTAAACAAAATACATTTATGTTGCATATTGGCGTGCTCGTTTTCGTAAATCATCACTCAATACATCAAACTCCATTTCACAACGGGGGCTATGAAAAATATAACGTAAAATACACTGTGAATGATATAAAATCCATTTTGGCATTACCGCTTTTACGCGTCAGAAAGGTGCAAAGCGCACCCATCATACTCTTTTTCAGCTCAAAATATTATGACAGTCCTTATCATTTGAGAGAATTCATTAAAAGTATTTCACTCTTTTCTTAAAGTGTTTCTTACCCACACACCAACTGCGTTTGTAACGTGTAAGGAAATGATAGTGATTGATTCACTATGAAAGGATTTGAAATGAGAGAATCCTTGTATTCGAGGTTATTATTCAAGTTAAAAAACGATGAAATATTATTATGCATTAATCTTGTGTCTAAGAACGTAAAAGATCATTAATGGATGTTTTTTCTCGTGTTTTTTGATCAACGCGTTTTACAATAACAGCACAATAAAGGCTAGGTCCTGCTTCACCATTTGGTAAAGGTTTTCCAGGGAGAGAACCTGGTACAACCACTGAATAGGCTGGTACTTCACCAATAAAAATTTCACCTGTTGTACGATCAATAATCTTTGTTGATTTTCCAATAAAGACTCCCATTCCCAAAACAGCACCTTCACGGATAATACAGCCTTCAACAATTTCAGAGCGAGCACCGATAAAGCAATGATCTTCAATGATTGTTGGATTTGCTTGCAGTGGTTCTAAAACACCTCCAATACCAACACCGCCAGAAAGATGGACATGTTTACCAATTTGTGCACAAGAACCAACGGTGGTCCATGTATCAACCATTGTGCCCTCATCGATAAAAGCACCAAGATTGACAAAGGATGGCATCAATATAACATTGGGTGCAATGTAAGCAGAATGACGTACAATGGCTCCAGGAACGGAACGGAAATCAGCACTTTTAAAATCTGCCTCTTGCCAACCAGAGAATTTTGAAGGAACTTTATCCCACCAATGTGTCCCATTGATTCCACCAGTAATAATTTGCATAGGATTAAGCCGAAAAGAGAGCAAAACCGCTTTTTTCAACCATTGATGAACATGCCATTGTCCATTTTTTTGTCGTTCTGCAACACGGATTTCACCTTTATCAAGAAGGTTCAATGCATGTTCAACACTCTCACGTATTTCGCCTTTTGTGGTAGTATCGATGGAATCACGATCGTCAAAAGCTCGTTCGATAATAATTTCAAGTTGTGTGATATGGGTCATGACGAGAGTTCCGTTAAACAAGTTGAAAGCTTCAAGATTTATTCTCTATGAACTACGCGAAGAAATGTGTTCAGTCAATAAAACGATGAGGAAGTAGGACAGGTGCATGAAAAAAGGCTGTAAAGAAAAAAGAAAAAGGGAGCAAGAAAACTGGACACCACTTCTCCATACGAAGGATGCTCTACAACAGATCCATAAAGTCTCTAATTCAGCACAAGTGCGTTCGTCTACTTATCGTTTAGCCTATATCGATCAAGATTTTATGATGCGTCCAGAGCTGCGCTCACAACGTATTAGTCTTGAATTTTTAAAGCCGGAAATAACCCTTAAAGAATATGATATTCAATCAACAGTTGTTTTGTTTGGTGGTGCGCGTATTCCTGAACCTGGGCAAGCAGCGTGGGTTGCAAAGAATGAAATACAAAAGAAAAATTTGCATGCTATGTCACATTATTACGATGAAGCAAGAGAGTTTGCACGTTTGTGCTCACTTTATTCTGCTACGACACAATATCGTGAATTTGTGGTTGTTACGGGGGGAGGACCAGGAATCATGGAGGCGGGAAATCGTGGTGCTTGTGATGTTGGTGCTCCAACGATTGGCTTGAATATTATTTTACCACATGAGCAAGAGCCTAATTCGTATGTGTCGCCGCATTTATGTTTCAATTTTCATTATTTGGGGATGCGCAAAATGCATTTTTTAGTACGAGCGAAAGCCCTAGCCATTTTCCCTGGAGGATTTGGGACTCTGGATGAACTGTTTGAGACATTAACTTTAGTACAGACGGGGCGTATGAAACAGGTACCAATTTTATTGTTTGGCAAAGAATTTTGGAGCAATACTGTCAATTTTGAGTATCTGTCTGCACAAGGTACAATTTCTCCTACTGATATTAATTTTGTAAAATTTGTTAATACAGCAGCAGAAGCTTTTGAAGAAATTCGTTCTTTTTATAAACTGCTTTAACGACTTTTGAGATGTTCATTCTTGAAGGATCATTAATACTCTACTTTGGTTAAATAAAGTCCTGAGGGGGGGGCAACAACACCACAACGTTTACGATCTTTAGCATGAAGAGCTGCTTCGAGATCTTGAGCTGTCCAACGTCCAATACCTACTTCCATGAGGCTTCCTGCGAATGAACGGATTTGATGATGAAGAAAAGAACGAGCTTGTGCATAAAGGAAAATTTCTTCACCTTCTCTTTGAATATCGAGGCGTTCAAGGGTGCGAATAGGGCTTTTGGCTTGGCAGTGTGCTGAACGGAAAGTTGTAAAATCATGTTGTCCTACAAGCTTTTGCGCTGCTTCATGCATGGCGTCAGCATTAAGAGGCTTTGGCAACCACCACACGCGTTTGGCATTTAAGGCTGGTGGAGAGCGACGATTAAGTATTTTAAAAAGATAATGGCGTTTTATAGCGGAAAATCGTGCATCAAAGTCATCAGGGACATTTTCTACGTTTAGGATTGAAATTGCTTCTCCCTGTTTTCGTAAAAGAGTATTGAGCGCATCACGTACAGTATGGGGATGCCAGTTTTTTTCAAAATCAACATGCGCAACTTGTCCCGTAGCATGTACTCCTGCATCCGTTCGTCCTGCTGTTGTTATGGTCAATTGTTGTCCACTGAAGCAAAAAATCGCTTGTTCAAGAGCTCCTTGTATAGTGTGAAGTTTTGCTTGACGCTGCCAACCAGCATAATTTGAACCATCATATTCAAGAGTGAGTTTAAAACGTGGCATCTTAAAAAACAGCAGAAATATGAGCACCTCGCAAAAATGTTGCGCACTCAAGAATTTTACCGCCAGATCTTTGGAGAGAGGTTATTTCTATCCGTCCTTGCCCACAATGGATAATCAAAGAATCTGGTTCTATCCGTCCAATTTCAAGAGAAGGACCTGTTGTTAAGCGACTATCAAGAATTTTTACACGTTCTTCTCGTCCACCGATATTCATGTTGCACCAGCAACTAGGAGAGGGAGAGAGCGCGCGAATATGCCTATGAATAAACTCTGCAGGTTTTGTCCAATCAATGCGGGTCTCTTCTTTTCTAATTTTGGCCGCATAGGTGATGCCTTCTTCTGATTGTGGGGTCAGTTTAAGTTGTCCTTTTTCAAGAGTTGATAAAGTCTCTACCATAAGTTCTGCGCCAATATGTGAAAGTCTGTTTGAAAGCTCCGCAGTGGTGGTGTTATCAGTAATGGGGATGGAGCGAGAAAGAGCGATAGGCCCCGTATCAAGTCCTTCATCCATTTTCATGATCATGATACCTGTTTCTTTATCACCAGCCATAATTGCTCGTTGAATAGGCGCAGCACCACGCCAACGTGGTAAGAGTGAAGCGTGGGCATTAAAACAACCAAAACGTGGCGTTTCGAGAATAGCTTTGGGTAAAAGGAGTCCATAAGCCACCACAATAGCAGCATCAACAGAAAGTGCTGCAAATTGCTCCTGTTGTTCGATTGTTTTGAGTGTTTGAGGCGTGAAGACAGAAATGGATTTTTCTTGCGCTGCAATTTGAACAGGTGAAGGGATTAATTTAAGCCCTCGACGTCCTGCTGGGCGAGGGGGTTGACTATAAACAGCAACAACATCATGACCTGCATCCAGTAAAGCATGTAAAATAGGAACAGAAAAATCTGGTGTTCCCATAAAACTTAATCGTAAAGCCATTACAAAACTGCTTCCTGCATGTTTTTTTCTTTTGCGCGTTTTTTTAATTTTCGTATCACCATATCGCGTTTGATCTTTGAAATGTAATCAATAAAAAGGCGCCCATCTAAATGATCAATTTCATGCTGCAAGCAAGTTGCTAAGAGATCGTCTGCTTCAATTTCTGTTTGTTTTCCTTCACGGTTCTGATAGCGAACACGAAGGCGTTTAGGACGTTCAACCTCTGCAAAATAATCAGGAATAGAAAGACAACCTTCTTTGTAAATATTACGCTCATCTGAAAGCCATAAAATTTCAGGGTTGATAATAACAAGTGGTTTTTTCTGCTCATCTTCAGAATTTCCAGAGACATCTATAACCAATATACGTAGCGGTATACCAATTTGAATAGCAGCAAGACCAACGCCTTTAGCATTATACATGGTTTCCAACATGTCATCCGCAAGTTTTTGGAGAGCTGAATCGACCTGCTCAACAGGTTTGGACACTTCCCGTAAAATCGGATCAGGTAAAGTAACTAAAGATCTCATTGGCATAAGTAGAGATTAATCAATGGTTTGTTATTGGTCAATATTGAATAACGGATTCTTGCGTTTTTTTACAATAAGAGCGTTATATTACAATTTATGTTTGATTCGTTTTTTTCCATACTTGCTGGTGATTTTTTTTCTAAACTAATGCTTTTGCTTTTATTTATACTTGTCTGTTTGACATTTTTTATGTTGATACATTCTCATCGAAAAAAAGCATTTTTGGAAAATGAAATTGCTGAACGCGCACGTGAGGCACAAATGCAGATGGCTACTTTGCTGAAAACACAAGCTGAAATGCAAGGGCGAATGCAAACGATGGCGGAAATTTTTGGTCAACGGCAGGCTGAATTGAATAAATCACTCAGTGAGCAACTCAATGGGATGACAACAAGCTTAGGCCAAACACTTCAGGTACAGACCAAATCCACTTATGAAAATTTGAATCGTTTGCAAGAGCGTTTAGCAGTGATTGATGCAGCACAAAATAATATTCAATCGCTTACGGGACAAGTTGTTCAGTTGCAGTCCATTTTAAGCAATAAGCAGACGCGTGGTACTTTCGGTCAAGGGCGGATGGAAGCAATTATTGCCGATGCCTTACCAACAAACGCTTATGCTTTTCAGGCTGTTCTTTCCAATGGAAAGCGCCCAGATTGTCTCATTCATATGCCCAATAAAGCTCCTTCTCTTGTTGTTGATGCTAAATTTCCTCTGGAGGCTTGGAATGCTATGCGTAAGGCAGAATCAGCGCAAGAGCGTCAAGAGGCAGAACGCCAATTTCGTACCGATATGGAAGTTCATATCCGTGATATTGCACAAAAATATTTGATTCCTGGAGAAACCCATGACACTGCTTTCCTTTTTGTGCCATCTGAATCGATTTTCGCAACAATTTATGAGGACTTTGAGGCATTGGTACAAAAATCCAATAGAGCCCATGTGATTATTGTTTCACCATCTTTGTTGATGCTCTCTGTCCAAGTGGTACAAACCATTATGAAAGATGCGCGGATGCGTGAACAAGCGCATTTAATTCAATCAGAAGTAGCAAAATTGATGGAAGATTTTGGACGAATGGATACGCGTGTTCGCGCACTACAGAAGCACTTTCATAAAGCAGGTGAAGATATAGAGGGAATTTTGATATCATCCTCCAAAATCATGAAACGGGCAAATCGCATTGAAACTGTCGAATTAAAAGAAAATTACTCTGAACCAACAAAAATGACAACATTGGCTCAGTCGAGAACATTGCGTTTTGCTGATGAGGAATAAAGCAAAGCAAGCTTCTTAAATATTACAAGTTAGATCATGTTCTTTATTGATTGGTAATCATTTTTTAGTATCTCTATCTTGTTTTATTTCTTAAACGAGAGGAATAGGAATATGCGACACCTTTTGTTTTTAGGGGCACTGGTGTTTTTGCTAGAGGGATGTGCAACAACCACTCCCATCCACACAAATAATGCTTGTGCTATTTTAGCACAAAAAAATGGTTTTTTTGACAATTGGGGTAAGGTGTCTCAAAGAGCGGAAATGCGCTATGGAATTCCTATGCCTATTATTCTTGCAACCATTAAGATGGAATCGAGCTTTCGTCACAATGCACGTCCTCCACGCAAAAAACTACTTGGTTTTATACCATGGAAGCGTCGGTCGACAGCTTATGGTTATGCTCAAGCGCTTGATAGTACATGGGCAATGTATCTTCGCTCTACAGGAAAGTCTTTTGCATGGCGTACGAATTTCGCAGATGCTGCTGATTTTGTTGCTTGGTATCATCGCCAAAGTGTTCAACGCAATGGGGTGAGGTTTGATGATGCATATAGCCTTTATTTAAATTATCATATGGGGCATGGTGCTTATGCACGTAGTGGTGGGCATGTCAGTGCTGCGCTTTCACAGACAGCACAGCGCATGGCAAGGATATCGAGGCTCTATGAACAGCAATTAAAAAGATGTGGATGGCATTAGGGAAGATTAGGGATTTGAAAATCTCAATCATTGATAGGATAAAATTATTCGAAAGCAAAACTCCGCATGATATGATAAAATAGTGTCGTTTTTCCGATCGTTCAATGAAATAAATTGTTATTTTTTAGAATAAACTCAAGCAACAGAAAGTTTTTGCAATACACAATATATTTGAAGATACTCTCGACATTTTTACCTCCTTTGTTAAAAGAATTTATAATAGAAACTATCTTCTATTTAGCGCTGGCATTTCGCATTGGGCTAAGTGCCAGAGATTATTGAAGAAAAATTTTAAAATATAATATCATTTTTTATTTTCATTATGCGTATTACTGGCTGATTATTATATGAATATTTTCTTTGTTAAGCGTATAAAATAGCAATTAAAACAAAAGCAGTTCGGGCCTCATAAAAAGGGTAAAATATTCAATATAAAAAAACGAGAAATGCATTAAACGAAAAAACGTTATTTTTTATAAAGAGGGCGCTACAGTCTTCAAAAGAACTAGGTGTATTTAGTATTGTATGAAATAAAACATACTTGTCTATTCAGTCCATCTTAATTGAAAGAAGTTATCTTATTGTATTGTAAAAACACTCCCGTTTATAGGATGATAAAGTATATGCAACTTTACACACAATGAATACTCAGGGTAGGGAGTATTCAGAGAAAGATTTGTAGCGTCTATGAAGTAACAAGTCAGTCTCCAATGTTGTGATAGCTTTTGCATTTGAGAATATTTATGAGAAGCGTTTTTATTCTTTTTCTTAAATGGTTTAAGCATATTGATTTATAAAGATAATATATCGTTATTCATATTAAAGTAAGAATCTCGAATGGCGTAGGGTTTTATCGTTTCAGATCTCTTGAGGTTGAATCAATAAAACCATTGGCTTGCACATAACAAGCACAATGGGTATGTGGATAAAAACTGTGAAAGAAAAGACTAAAAATGTTTTTTTATGAACATACATTCTCAAATGTAAGAATTATCCGTAACATTGGGAATTAGCACATATAATGATGGCACCACTTTGCTCTTACTCCTCGACCTTGTTTATGACGTGCAAGGAAAAAAATTAATTGATTCAATATATTATTTAAGTGTTAATATACCTTAGTATTGAGCAGGTATACGCTACTCAAGGTGGATAATTTTTAATTGGCAGAACATCTGATCAGGCTAAAAATACTCGAAAAAAGTTCTGATTCGCAATAATTAAGAAGTATATTTTAATATTTTATTCTCTACTCTTTGTTTAAGTACTTCATATTTTTTAAAAAGATACCGGTAACCAACATATTATGATATTTGTGGAAATATTGTGGTAAAGGAAATTCAAATTTTGTCCTTTAAGACAAGGCGCAGGTTAAACAGCTCATTTTCTATTTCTGTGCAAAGCATAAAAAAATTATCTACTTTCACGGTTGCGACAGTAAATTTTATAATCCAACAAATGATTAAAAATGTATTATAATATCATTAAGATGCAAGGAACAGGCGCTATTGGAATGATAATTAAATAGCACATAAACCTTTTAAATTGATGCACACATCTTTTATTATAATTGATTCCCTTGATAGAACAGTTGGTCCTTTTGGTGGAGCTAAGCGGGATCGAACCGCTGACCTCTTGCATGCCATGCAAGCGCTCTCCCAGCTGAGCTATAGCCCCTATAAAAACAAATTGTCCCAAAAAGACAGTATACAATTCCAGCTTTTCTAGAACGATCAAAATTGAAGATCAAGAAGAATTTACATTCAATAAAAAAGATGTCCTCTTTTACTTCTTTTAAGCATCGTCATCATTAGAAACACCGCCTCCGAGAATATCAGTAACGTCATCATCTTCATCGTCACCATCATGAGACAAAAATGTATCATCATCATCACCAAGATCTACATCACTATCTTCTAAATCAGGAAGATCGTCATCTTTAGAATCCACATCATCATCTTCAAGAAGCATAAAAGCAGATTTTTCAAGTGCTGTATCAAGCTCTTCAGTATCAACTTCTTCCTCATTATTTGCTTCAGCTGCTGCAACTTCAAAGTAAGAACGCGGATAAGAAATTCCTGTATAGGGCGACACAATAGGATCGCGATTTAGATCGTAAAATTTTTTTCCTGTTTCTGGATCAACACGTTTAGTTCCAAGTTCTTGTTTTGCCATAAACCGTGCCTCTTTGATTAACTATTATTCCATTAAAAGATAAATTTTATGGTGCTTAATCGAAAAATAATACCTTTGTCAAAGATAAATACACTGTTCCACAGTGATTTTTTCATGACGTCTTTTAAAGCATGTGCTAAAGGATGCACAATTTGATAAAAGTTAGATAGAATTAAATAGAATTTCCATGCAAAAAGCAATCCCTATAACCACCTATAAATCGAGTAGTCTCTCTGGAAAAATTCAAATACCAGGAGATAAATCAATCTCTCATCGCTCTCTTATATTGGGAGGATTAGCAAGTGGTGAGACATATATTCATGGATTACTTGAAAGCGCTGATGTACTCAATACAGCTGCTGCTATGCAAGCTATGGGTGCCTGTATTATTAAAAAAGAAGACTTCTGGATCATACGAGGGACAGGGAATGGTTGCCTTTTAGCTGCACAAAAACCTTTAGATTTTGGAAACGCTGGAACAGGTGCTCGTTTGGTTATGGGAATGGTTGGTCCGTATCATATGAAAACAACCTTTATTGGTGATGCTTCGCTCTCTAAACGTCCAATGGGACGTATCCTTGATCCACTGCGTCTTATGGGGGTTGAAATTGAGGCAACGCGCGACGATCACCTTCCTTTAACGCTTTATGGTCCGAAAATGGCTAATCCGATTCGTTACCGTGTTCCAATAGCTTCCTCCCAAATTAAATCAGCAATCCTGCTTGCTGGACTCAATACCGCCGGCACTACAACTGTTATTGAACCAGTTCTGACACGAGATCATACGGAAAAAATGTTAAAAGCATTCGGTGCGCAACTTGAAATAGAAAAAGATAACGAAGGTGTGCGTTTGATTCATCTTAATGGTCAACCCCATCTTACTGGACAAACGATTCATATTCCGGGTGATCCTTCTTCTGCTTCTTTTCCAATTATCGCAGCCCTTCTTGTAGAAGACTCTGATATCACCATTGAAAATGTTTTGATAAATAACTCTCGAATAGGACTTATCGAAACATTGTGGGAAATGGGTGCTCAAATTGAATTTTTGAACCGACGTCAAACAGGTGGAGAGGATGTTGCTGATCTACGGATAAAATCATCGGTCCTTAGAGGCGTTACGGTGCCCAAAGAACGTGCTCCATCGATGATAGATGAATATCCTGCTTTGGCAGTAGCAGCAGCCTTTGCAGAAGGCAAAACAGTTATGCTAGGAATTGAAGAATTGCGTGTAAAAGAATCAGATCGATTGTCTGCTGTTGCTCAAGGATTAAAAATTAATTGCGTAGACTGTGAAGAAGGTCAAGATTTTCTTGTTGTTTATGGAAAAGGTTCTGCCAAAGGTTTGGGGGGTGGGTATGTTGCAACACATCTTGATCATCGAATTGCTATGTGTTTTCTCATTTTTGGGCTTGTGTCAGAAAAACCTGTTACCATTGATGATAAACGAATGATCGCTACGAGCTTTCCAGAGTTTATTCCTTTTATAAAAAAACTTGGGGGGAAAATCGCTTGAAGCCTTTTGTTATTGCCATTGATGGACCTGCAGCCTCAGGCAAAGGAACCTTAGCACGCAAAATTGCTGCACATTATCGCCTTCGTCATCTCGATACTGGTCTTACTTATCGTAGTGTTGCTCATACGCTTTTACAACAAAATTTAGCTCTTAATGATGAAAAAAATGCTATTATTTATGCTAAAGAACTTGATTTTAATACCTTAAATCCTTCTCTTCTTTCTTCTCATGAACTTGGTGAAGCGGCTTCAAAAATAGCAATTAACCCTGCTGTACGCAAAATTCTTGTCGAAAAACAACGCAACTTTGCTAAAGTTTTGCCCGGCTGTGTGCTTGATGGGCGTGATATCGGAACGATTGTTTGTCCTGATGCCGATATCAAGTTTTATATTCTAGCCAATGTTCAAACACGCGCCAAACGCCGCTACCAAGAGATTTTAAAAAAAGGTGTTCAAGCAAATTATCATGAAATCCTAGCTCAACTTGAACAGCGCGACAGTCGCGATATAACGCGCAAACAAAGTCCACTAAAACCAGCAAAAAACGCCCACTTGCTTGATACGTCAGAATTGAGTATAGAAGCAACATTTGAAGTTGCATGCAGTTTTATTGATCCAATCATAAAAATGCATATAATTGGATAAATTCGTTAAGGTAACTTCCAGCCTAGCGCTAACTTTTTTCCTTTATTCAAGGAAAACGGCTAGGGAGTTACTTATGTTAACACTAACCTAGCGCTCATACCTTATAATACAAGGTATATATTAGGAGTTCTTATGTCACAATACAATCCCACAACAGCGGATTTTGAAGCCCTTTTAACAGAATCTTTTCAAACTAATGATCTTAATGAAGGATCTGTTGTTAAAGGTCGTGTTATTGCAATCGAAAAAGACATGGCCATTATTGATGCTGGTCTTAAAGTCGAAGGACGTATTCCTCTCAAAGAATTTGGAGCTAAAGCAAAAGATGGTTCTTTGCAAGTTGGCGATGAAGTTGAGGTTTACATTGAACGCATTGAAAATGCGATGGGTGAAGCTGTTTTATCGCGTGAAAAAGCACGGCGCGAAGAAAGTTGGGTCCGTTTGGAGGAAAAATTCAATGCTGGTGCACGCGTTGATGGAGTGATCTTTAGCCAAGTAAAAGGTGGTTTTACAGTCGATCTTGATGGTGCCGTTGCTTTCTTGCCTCGCAGCCAAGTTGATATTCGTCCCATTCGTGATGTTTCACCCCTCATGCATAATTCACAGTCCTTTGAAATTTTGAAGATGGATCGTCGTCGTGGCAATATTGTGGTCTCACGCCGCACTGTTTTAGAAGAAAGTCGCGCTGAGCAACGTTCAGAAATCGTACAAAATCTTGAAGAAAACCAAATCGTTGAAGGTGTGGTGAAAAATATTACAGATTATGGTGCCTTTGTTGATCTTGGTGGGATTGATGGTCTCTTGCACGTTACAGATATGGCATGGCGGCGTGTTAATCACCCATCTGAAGTGCTCACAATTGGCCAAACGATTAAAGTTCAGATTATTCGCATTAATCAAGATACGCACCGTATTTCTCTTGGAATGAAACAGCTTGAAAGTGATCCTTGGGAAAGCATCAGTGTCCGGTATCCGATTGGTAAAAAAATTACGGGTGCTGTTACCAACATTACTGATTACGGTGGTTTTGTTGAAATTGAACCAGGAATTGAAGGGCTGATCCATGTTTCTGAAATGAGCTGGACAAAGAAAAATGTTCATCCTGGAAAAATTCTGTCTACATCACAAGAAGTAGAAGTGGTTGTTCTTGAGATTGATCCTTCTAAACGGCGTATTTCTCTTGGCTTAAAGCAAACATTTGAAAATCCATGGGAAGCTTTTGCCAATAAATTTCCTGTCAATTCGCAAATTGAAGGAGAGGTCAAAAATAAAACAGAATTTGGTCTGTTTATTGGGCTTGAAGGCGATGTTGACGGTATGGTTCATTTGTCTGATCTTGATTGGAACCGTCCTGGTGAACAAGTTATTGATACTTATAATAAAGGCGATATCGTTAAGGCTGTGGTCCTTGATGTTGACATTGAAAAAGAGCGCATTTCTCTTGGAATTAAGCAGCTTTCCAGCGATAAAGTTGGAGAAGCAGCTGCTTCTGGCGAATTGCGAAAAGGTGCAGTTGTAACATGCGAAGTGATTGCTGTTAACGACAATGATATTGGTGTGAAATTGATTGACCACAACCTTGAGACAACCATTCGGCGTGCTGATCTTGCGCGTGATCGTGATGAGCAACGTCCTGAGCGTTTCGCAATTGGGCAAAAGGTTGATGCTCGCATCACAGCATTTGATAAAAAAATACGTAAAATTTCAGTATCGATTAAAGCTTTAGAAATTGCAGAAGAAAAAGAAGCTGTTGCACAATATGGTTCTACAGATTCAGGTGCTTCTCTTGGTGATATTTTGGGTGCAGCTTTGAAAAAACAAGAACAAGATTAATCATCGATCATTAAAGTTGGTTTTATTATTAAGGTCACTCATTAGGAGTGACCTTTTTATTTTCTAAAAAAATTGTCTGCTTATTTTTAAATTATTGAAACAAAAATTATAAATGCTTGCAAATAAAAACAAAAAGTTTGTTTTTTGTCTAACAACGGTTCACTATTCAGATAAAATGCTTAAAATTTAAATAAAAAACGATGTAATTGAATAACAATGGGACACTATGACGTGCATAATACCTTTCATAAAGTGCTTTTTTTCTCAAAAAGAGAAAAAAGATCATTTTATTAATACGGATTTTCCTCTTCGTGCAATTTATAAGGTACAGGAAGATCTTTATAACTTAGGGCATGATATAGCTTCTGGTAAAGAAATTTTACTCCCTGAATATGAAGGAGTAGGAGATTTTCGCAAGAGATTGAATGAAAATGCTAAACTTATTCTTCATGCCTTTCATACCAGTGATTTTGCTGCTCGAAATGATGAAACCATCGCACCATCTGCTCAATGGCTCATTGATAATCATTACACCATTGATAAAACCATACAAAAGCTACGTCGTAATCTACCCAAGTCCTTCATAAAGCAACTTCCTCTTTCTACACACAAAGCCGGAATACCACGAATTTTTGCTTTAACTTGGCTTTATATTGCGCATACCGATAGCAGCTTTTCACAAGAAACACTCACTGCTATGACCAACGGATTTCAAGAAGTTTGTGCGCTCACAATTGGTGAATTGTGGGCTCTTCCTTCAGTTATGCAAATGCTGCTCATTGAAAATGTCCGTCGTCTTTCAGTACGTATCGAAAAAGCGCGACATATGCGCCATCTTGCTAGTCAAGTGGCAGATAAAATTTCTCTTGTAAAAAATAAAACAAATCTACACTCTCTTTTTACGCAGTATAAATCATTTATTGTTGATCCAACTTTTTCAGCACATTTATTCTATCGCCTGCGCAGTGCATCTGTCGATTCAACCGTAGCATTAACTTGGCTTGAAAAGCAATTGAAAAGCCAAGGCAGTAGCTTAGAGATTGCAACAGCCGATGAACATACCCGACAAGCAGCAGATGGTGTGACCATGGGTAATATTATCCGTGCTCTTAAAGCTATAGATGATGTTGATTGGACAGCATGGTTTGAAACAGTGAGTTGTGTCGATTCTATTTTGCGTAAAAATAGTGATTTTTCTGAAATTGATGTTCACTCACGCAATATTTATCGACAAGTCATTGAAAAAGTTTCTCGCTTTTCGCCTCTTAGTGAACTGGAAGTTGCACATAAAGTTGTAGAAATGGCAAATTCCACTTCTAAAGATATGCCTCATCATTCTTGTGTGGGGTGGTACCTTGTTGATGATGGTTGTGGTATATTTGAAAAGGCTTGTGGATATATTCCGCCCTTTCTCATAAAATGGACACGCGCTTCCTGTTGCTCAAAATTGAGAGTCATCGCCATTCCTGTCTCTTTTCTGACGCTTGCTCTTTTGCTTGTAATTTACGCCCTTTTACAGCTATCTGGCATGACACAATGGATGTCTTTTTGCTTTACTGTATTGGCGCTTTTTCCTGCTATCGATGCTGCTTTTGCTTTATTTAATACTGTTGTTTCGTGGTTTGTCCCATCAAGACAACTCATTGGTTATGAATATAAAGAAGGTATTCCAAAACATGCACGGACAATGGTTGTTGTACCTACTTTGATGACATCACGCGATGATATTGATGAACAAGTGCGCAATCTTGAAGTGCACTATCTTTCCAATCCTAAAGGTGCCATTCATTTTGCACTCATTACAGATTGGGTGGATGCTCCATTGAGAGAAACGCAAGATGATCTTGATTTATTGCACTATGCGCAAAAGAATATTGATAAACTCAATAATCGTTATCATCGTGATGAACTTCCGCTTTTTTTCCTTTTACATCGCCGACGCCTTTATAATACAAGCGAAAAATGTTGGATGGGATGGGAACGAAAGCGAGGAAAACTTCATGAACTTAATCGACTCTTAAGAGGCGATAAAAATACAAGCTTTTATCCTCCCAATCCACGTCTTCCTATGGATTGCCGTTTTGTTATGACGCTGGATTGTGATACACGTCTTACTCCAGAGAGCGTCGCGAAACTTGTTGGAAAGCTTAACCATCCACTCAATCATCCCGTTTTTGATCTACAAAGTGGAAAGGTTGTAAAGGGCTATAGCATTTTACAACCACGCATTATTCCTTCTCTTACAACAGGAAAAAAAACATCAATTCTCCAACGGGTTTTTTCTATAAACCGTGGCATTGATCCTTATGTTTTTGCTGTTTCTGATACTTATCAAGATCTTTTAGGAGAAGGCACCTTTATCGGTAAAGGTCTTTATAATATTGATGCATTTGAACAAGCGCTTGATGGCAAAATTAAAGAAAATACTACTCTTAGTCATGATCTCTTAGAAGGAGGTTATGCTCGTACTGCTCTGGTAAGTAGCATAGAAATCATTGAAGACTATCCAACCGCTTACAATATTGATGTTATGCGTTATCATCGTTGGGTCCGCGGTGATTGGCAGCTTTTGCCTTATCTTTTTTCCCACCGTCAAATAAGTTCCGTGACGCGTTGGAAAATGCAGGATAATTTACGTCGTTCTCTCACTCCACTTATGTGGTTAATCGCAGCATTTGCAGGATGGGCTTTTTTGTCTTTAAAGAGTGCAATCGTCTGGCAGCTATTCTTGTTGTTTAGCTCCTTCATTTCACCCATTCTATGTGTATTAAAAACGCTTGTCTCATCCAATATAGATCATTCTTTGCGTGGACATTTTCAATTAATTTGGAACAAAATTGCTCTTACAAGCGCTGATATATTTCTTAAAACGACGTTTCTTGCTCATTCGGCGTATTTTATGACCGATGCGATTATTCGTACACTCTATCGTATGACGATTTCAAAACAGCATCTTCTTGAATGGAAAACTTCTGCCGCAACAAAATCAATGCCCAATAGTTTGCGTGTCTATGTTTTTACAATGGCACCAGCATCGCTTATTGGTATTCTTACTATAGCACTCCCTCTTTTTTCTGATAGTTTTGCAAGCTTGGTTGCTTTGCCTTTTGGGATAGCATGGTTTTTTTCACCCTTTATTGCTTGGATTGTGAGTCAACCTTCAACCTTTCAAGATAGCCTTGATCTTTCTTCAAAAGATGAAAAAAAACTTCGCTCTATTGCACGGCGGACATGGCTTTATTATACAACCTTTGTCAATGCACAAAACAACCATCTGCCTCCCGATAATTTTCAAGAAGATCCTGAACCTCTTGTTGCTCAACGTACATCGCCTACGAATATTGGCGTTTATCTCCTTTCTATTATTGCAGCACGTGATTTTGGCTGGATTGGTTTTGAAGAGACCATCACCCGTATTGAATGTACATTACGCTCTCTTACAAAAATGGAAAAGTTTCGTGGTCATCTCTATAATTGGTATGAAACGGAGACACTCAGGCCTCTTTTGCCTACTTATGTATCAACCGTTGATTCAGGAAATCTTGCCGGTCATTTGGTAACACTCTCTTCTGCTTTAAGTGAATGGGCTGAAAAACCGCCTCTTTTTTTCCAAAGTGATCGAGAAGGCTTATCGGATGTTCTTGCTATTCTTGAAGAAACTGTCAGAGAAGTTCCAGATCATCAACCCAGTTTACGCTCTTTACGCCAAAAAATCGAAGAAAACATCACTCGTTTTCATGACTCTGTCTTCACTTTTTTAGAACAAGAAAATACGGTCCCTTCTCACATCATAGATCTTTCACTTGCAGCCCACGATATTGTGCACTTAGTCGGTGAACTTGACCACAAAATTCAAACGATAGAATCTGCTCGTGCGTTTTCTTGGGCTAAATGCCTTATCGACACCTGTAACGCTCATCATCATGATGCGACTGCTCATTGTGATACTGAAAAATTACGTAAAAACCTAAACAGGCTGGCTATAATAGCACGGCAAATAGCCTTTGATATGAAATTTGACTTTTTAGAACAGCCTAAACGGCATCTCTTATCCATTGGATATCGTGTTCAAGAAAACAAACTCGATGAAAATTGTTATGACCTACTTGCTTCAGAAGCACGTCTTGCAAGCTTTTTTGCCATCGCAAAAGGAGATATAAAACTTAAACATTGGTTTCGTCTTGGTCGACTTCTCGTACCCATAGGTGGGAAAGGTGCACTCCTATCATGGTCTGGATCAATGTTCGAATATCTTATGCCATCTCTCGTAATGCATGAACCTTTAGGGTCTCTCTTAGATCAAACAAATCGATTGATTATTCGTTGTCAAATACAATATGCCCATAAACGGGAATTGCCATGGGGTATTTCAGAAGCCGCATTTAATGCTCGCGATCATTTAATGAATTACCAATACGCTCATTTTGGTGTTCCAAACCTCGGACTCCAACGTGGTCTTTCACGCAATGCTGTCATTGCTCCCTATGCCAGCCTTCTAGCGGCACAATATGCTCCTGCTTGCGCTGTCGCTAATTTAAAACGACTCCGTGATCTTGGAGCTTTAGGAACATATGGTTATTATGACTCTGTTGATTTTACTCCAACACGCGTGAAAACAGGGGAAAAATACGCCATTGTACGCAATTATTATGCGCACCATCATGGTATGTCTATTCTTGCTCTTAACAATGTTATTTTTCAAGGGCGAATGCGTGATCGTTTTCACCGTGATCCCGTTATTGAAGCAACACAATTGCTCTTACAGGAAAGAGCGCCTCATCTCATTCCTATTATTCATACCAAAGCTGTTAATCGTATGCGCAATAAGTCTCAAGCATTTGACGCAGCCCCTTTGCGCATTATTACAAACCCGTTACTCAAACCACGAGCAACTTTACTTTTGTCTAATGGCTTTTATTCTACCATGTTAACAGCGAATGGTTCTGGTTACAGCCGTTGGCACGATTATGCGATTACGCGCTTTATTCCTGATGCAACAGAAGATCAACAAGGTACTTTATTCTTCTTACGTGATACGCATAGTGGACGGTGGTGGTCTGTTACTGGTGAGCCAACACGTGTTATTGAAGAAGAAGCTGTCAGCATTTTTACAGATGAAAAGGCTGAATATACAAAAATGGTTGATGGTATTAAATCAACACTTGAATGTCTTATTACATCTGAAGGATGTGGCGAAGGGAGACGTATTCAATTGATGAATACGACAAATAAAGACCGTCTCATTGAAGTGACTTCTTATGGTGAATTAGCGCTTGCAACGATGGATACAGACCAAGTTCATCCTGTTTTTTCCCGTATGTTTATAGAGACAGAAATTACTGAAGAAGGTAAAACAATTTTTGCCAAAAGGCGCAAACGCTCGCCTAGTGATCCTGAAATCTATGTTGCCCATTTTGTTTCTAGTACAACAGATATTCTCCAAGAGACAGAAGCTGAAACAGATCGCTCTCTGTTTATTGGTCGGGGGCGATCCATTCATCGGCCCACTGCATTTGACCAAAATGCTCGTTTCAGTAATAGTCAAGGTTGTGTTCTTGACCCTGTTATGTCATTGCGATGCCGTATAAAAATTTCAGCCCATGAAAAAGCAGAACTTATTTTTTGGACTTTTGCTGCTCATACAAAAGAAGCGCTAAATAATCATATTAAACATTATCGACAACCTGATATGTTTCAAAAAGAACTTTCAATGGCATGGACGCGCTCACAAGTCGCACTGTATCAGAGCGGAACCCAGCTTAAAGAAGCTATTATCTATCAAAAATATGCAACACCGCTTATTTATCCAGAAAGAACGTGGCGTCTTCCTTCTGAAATATTAGCAAAAACGATAGGAAAACAGTCTAATCTTTGGCCTATGTCTATCTCAGGAGACAATCCACTCTGTCTTCTTAGATTAAATAACGAGGGAAATATAACTGTACTGCGCGAGCTCCTTAAAGCACATGAATATTGGCGTATGCGCGGACTCATTGTTGATTTGGTCATTCTTAATGAACAAACATTTTCCTACATACAAAATACACAACGCGCTCTTGAGTGGGTCTGTGAATCTTATTATCACCACACGCAAAAAGCAGATGAACGCCAACATATTTTCATGCTTCGACGCGATCAAATGAGTGAAAATAGTTTTAAAACGCTTCTTGCATCAGCGCGTATCGTTCTTGATGCCCAAAATGGCTCTTTATCTGAACAACTTAAACGACTTGATGAGAATGATTTTAATCTCACAGTTCGTAAAAATTATCAAGAATCTTATGATCAATTAAACTTGCCAAGATATAACGAAGGACAGCAATTTACAACACAAACTGAACAAAATCTTTTTTCTTCCATTGGTCTTATTAGCCAACAAAAACCATCCTCTTTTCTCCCAAATGGAGAAGATCTAAGATATTGGAATGGTTACGGTGGTTTTAATCAGCACAATCATTATGTAATACGTCTTCATGGACGTACCACTACACCGCATCCGTGGATTAATGTCATTGCTAATCACAGATTTGGTTTTCATGTCTCTGCTGAAGGTGCAATTTTTACTTGGGCTAACAATAGCCGCGATTATCAACTAACTCCTTGGGCGAATGATCCAACGTCTAACCGACCAGGAGAAGCTCTTTATCTGGTTGATCGCCAGTCTTTAAAACGTTTCTCACCCGTTTCTACTGTTGAATGTGACGAAAATATTGTCTATGAGGCTTGTCATGGGTTTGGATTCTCAACTTTTAAATCAACACATTCAGAAATCGCATTAGAACTGACTCATACACTTGATCCCGAAAAACCTATTCGCTTTTCACGTCTTATCCTTACGAATGAAGGGAAAAAACCACGCAGTTTACGCCTTTATAATTATGTTGAATGGGTTTTGGGAAATGTCCGTACAAAATATGCCCCCTTTATTGTTTCCTCTTATGAGGACAGATGGGGTGCACATTTTATTCAAAATCCCTATCACATCGAGAAATCTCAACAAGTTACATTTTTATCAGCATCCGAAATGCCAACCAGCACTACGACCAATCGCGCTGAATTTATTGGTGCAACGGGAACCGTAACACGTCCAAATGCGATCCGTAAAGCCGGTGCTCTTTCGAATACCATTGAAGCAGGATGTGATCCTTGTTCAGCATTCGCTTATGATATTGATCTTCAACCAGGGCAAACAAAAGAAATCATATTCTATCTTGGTAGTGCTGAAAATAGGCAAGAAGCTGAAAAATTACTCAATCAAGTACGTGCAAGTGATTTTGAAATTCAGCTCACAAAACAAAAACAGCAATGGAGTGATTTTGTTTCTCCTTTCCAAGTCAAAACACCTGATGCTTCTTTTAATCTTATGGTCAACCATTGGCTTCCTTATCAAATCTACGCATGCCGCATCATGGCACGCGCAGGCTTTTACCAAGCGAGTGGTGCATTTGGTTTTCGTGACCAGTTACAAGATAGCTTGTCTTTGTTATTGCTGGAACCACAATTAGCACGTGAACAATTGTTAAATGCAGCAGCGCACCAATTTCTTGAAGGTGATGTGCAACATTGGTGGTTGCCTGACACAAATGCTGGTGTTCGTACATACATTTCTGATGATATCGTTTGGTTTGCATATGCAACAGCTCTTTATGTCACTACCACTGGTGATGACGCTTTTCTTGATACGCTCATTCCTTTTATTGAAGGTGATGTTCTCAAAAGTGGGCAACAGGATGCTTATTTTCAACCCACCCAATCCTCAAAGGTTGCAACAGTTTATGAACATTGTGCTTTAGCTTTAGACCTTGCCATTAAACGCTGCGGACCACATGGTCTTCCTCTTATTTTAGGTGGGGATTGGAATGATGGTATGAATTTGGTTGGTGTGGAAGGAAAAGGCGAAAGCATTTGGTTAGGATGGTTTCTTGGGTACACATTACAAGCATTTATCTCTTTAGCCAAAAAACGTGGTGATAATAGCCATATGCAAATATGGAGTACGTACCTTGAACATTTAACAAAATCCCTAGAGAAAAACGGTTGGGATGGTGCTTGGTATCGACGTGGTTATTTTGATGATGGAACACCTCTTGGCTCTAAAATCAATGATGAATGTCAAATTGATACCATTGCTCAATCTTGGGCTGTCATTTCTCAAATGGCATCGCCTGAACGTCAAAAACAAGCGATGAAATCAATGTTGGAACAGCTTTATGATAAAAAAGGCGGACTCATTCGCCTTTTTTGGCCGCCTTTTGATAAAAGTACGCTCAAGCCTGGTTATATAAAAGGTTATCCTCCAGGAATTCGAGAAAATGGTGGTCAATACACGCATGGTGCCATTTGGAGTATTTTTGCGTTGGCTGAAATGGAACAAAACGATAAAGCTTATGCTTTATTTTCTATGATAAACCCAATTACCCATGGACAAGATCCTGAAATTTATCGTGTTGAACCTTATGTGATGGCCGCAGATATTTATGCTGTTGAACCACGATGTGGTCAAGGCGGTTGGACTTGGTATACAGGTTCAGCCGGTTGGTTTTATCGCGCCGCAACACAAGCTATTCTTGGAATACAGCGTCAGGGAGACTTATTGTTTTTGCAGCCACATTTACCCTCTATTTGGCCAAAATATGAAGCAACAATGAAGTTTTATGATGCCGTTTATCGCATTAAAGTAAAATGGGGACCTAAAAATATGCTCTATGTTAATAGCAAAGAATATACCGAAGTTCATACAGGGATAAAATTACAAAAAACAGGTCAGCATGAAGTTATGCGTATTGTCAAATCTTAAAGATGAATGATGAAAAAAGAGAATAGGCTTTTTATTCTTGCCCAAAACTGTAGAGTTGTTATATTGCACCGTCTATATTAGCCGTGTTGGTGCATAATATTTTAGATTTTATGAAGATGAAAGAAAAAGGTTATGAATCATCCGGATATTGCTAGACGTGTTTACAATCACACTTGGAAGCTTGATCCCATTATTCGGTCACTTCTTGATACGGATTTTTATAAGCTTCTTATGGTGCAGATGATTTGGGGGTTATACCCTAATGTTAATGTTACTTTTTCCCTCATAAATCGCTCTAAAACAATACGTCTTGCCAATGATATTGATGAGAGTGAATTACGTGCTCAACTTGATCATGCTCTTAGTTTGCGCTTTACAAAAAAAGAAATGATTTGGCTTGCTGGTAATACATTTTATGGACGCAAACAAATTTTTGAACCGGATTTTCTTCAGTGGCTTGAGAATTTTCAACTCCCAGAATATGAACTCACCCGCAAAGATGGCCAATATATCCTTCATTTTCATGGACCCTGGGCCCATAGTTCCATGTGGGAAATTCCTGCCCTTGCTATTATTAGTGAATTACGTTCACGTGCTGCTCTCAAAAAACTAGATCGTTTTGCTCTTGATGTACTTTATGCGCGTGCTAAAGCAAAAATGTGGAGTAAAGTTGAACGTCTCAAAAAATTGCCTGATATTAAAATATCTGACTTTGGGACAAGGCGCCGCCATTCTTTTTTATGGCAGCGCTGGTGTGTGGAAGCATTAAAAGAAGGCATTGGTCATTCTTTTACTGGAACTTCTAATGTTCTTCTTGCCATGGATACGGATTTAGAAGCTCTTGGAACCAATGCACACGAATTGCCTATGGTTATTGCGGCTCTCAGCAACAACGATGATGAATTACGCAGAGCTCCGTATCAAGTCTTGCAAGATTGGAATCGTTATTATGGTGGAAATCTTCTCATTGTTTTACCTGATACCTTTGGTACAGAAGAATTTTTACGCAATGCACCAGATTGGGTCGCTGATTGGACGGGTTTCAGACCCGATAGTGCGCCCCCTATTGAAGGTGGCGAACGTATTATTCAATGGTGGAAAGAAAAAGGAAAAGATCCACGCAAAAAACTTTTAATTTTTTCTGATGCTCTTGATGTCAATACAATTGAAAAAACCTATCATCATTTCCATGGTAGAGTGCGCATGAGTTTTGGATGGGGCACGGATCTTACCAATGACTTTACAGGCTGTGCACCTCAGGAAATCAAAACTCTTGATGCTCTTTCCCTTGTTTGTAAGGTGACCTATGCCAATGGTCGACCAGCCGTAAAACTTTCAGATAATCCTGAAAAAACGATTGGTGATTCAAAAGAAGTACAACGTTATCTCAATTTTTTTGGTAATAAAAAGCGAATTGCTAGACCTATAAAGACATAGTTTCCGGTTCTTTAAAACAAGTATATTGACTCATCATATTGTTTATAAGATTGATTTCTGTTCTACCCTAAGGATGAGGATTCTTAACCTTTGCTGGTCTGTAAACAGTTCGGCTGTTTTTGAGCAGATTCTACTTGGCCTACCACGCATACGCTTCACTTACATAAGGCGCGATAGATAAGACTTAAAAGTATTTACGACGCATTAAAAAAACACTTAACGTGCCAAGGAAGTTTAGCCAAGGAGATTTTCTCATTTTAACCCTGTTAAATCAAGCACACTCATCTCCTTGCATGTATGAAGGTTTTCAAGTTCTAAGGGTTATTGTTGTAGTTTGACAGTAGGTTTTATACTAAGTAGGAAGAGGTTTGATTAAGTAGGAATACGTGGTAATTTGTTGTTTTTATGTACAATTTTGACCATTAAATGCGCGTTTTATCAAAATAGATTTTGACACCTAAAATTGCAAAAATTACCGAAAATCAGAAAAAAGTGCGTTTCCATAAGTAAAAATGAGAAAAGGCTTTCAAAACCCTTTGAGAACATCTTTAAACTCTTTGAAAAAAATAAATTGGTACAAAATTTAGTGTCAAAATATACAAAACCAGATGACAAGCTATAATTGTAGCATTAGGAATTACTAAGGCAACATTGGAGGATGACAAATAGCATGGTGACTATCGGTGTGTATTTTGCAAGGCAAGGATGATGGTACTCAAATAGATTTTATACATGTTACAGGAGATTTTACTTTATCCATGTATAGTCTGCTATTATGAAATGAGTAAAGCGTTGAGAAATGTTTCATTAAAAATAAATGTGTAAATAACATGATTTGGGAGACCTTTTGTTTTACGTGAGGGGCATGACTTCATTAAAAAACAAAGAATGCAATAATATTTTTATTTCGAATAAGCTTTATACAAAGACAGAGAAATTATTTATTCGCATATTATAATAAGAATGCGTGTATATATAAAACCATTTGAAAAACTCTGTTGTTTCTTATGAATTATTCTTAAGTTAATAACAGATGTAACATTAAAGATTGATATAATAGATCGGCTTCTTAACTGTATAAGTATAAAAATGATGGTGTTTAGTAAGCTTTGTATTATATCCTCATTAAGAAATATGAAAAAAAACGAAATGTCTTTTAGAAAGAAATGACTATCATATCAATGACTTTTTAATGATGTATATGTAGAGATTCATACAAACATGCTTTACAAAAATAAAGACTCTCTTCCATGAATGTGATTTATCATTGTTTACCAAGTGAGAACATTTTGAGTGTTCATAAACAATTGTCTTTGTTCATAAAAATTATTTCACAAACATATTATTAATTAATTGCGTTCAAAAAGCTTGCTATTTCATATGCATTTTGGAAATGGAGAGCTTATATTAAAAACTTAAAAGTTCTCATAGTTTTTACAAATAAGTCGAAGCTAAAAAGAGTATCCCATAAAGCCTTTTTTATCATTAGGAAGATGGACGTGTTACAATATAAATGGCAATCAGCAATAATATAACCGCAACAAGTAAAGAAATCCACAAAGGAGGGTGTAGCATTACAAAAAAGGATAAAAATCCTCCTGTCATACTCATCATTGCAAAAACTTTAACAAATGGAGAGATTGCTTTTTTTTCTTCCCATCGCTTAATAGGGGGACCAAAAATACGATGATTATTCAACCATTGATGAAAACGTGGAGAAGAACGCGTAAAACACCATGAGGCAACCAATAAAAAAGGCACAGTTGGCATAATAGGTAATACGACACCGATAATACCTAATATAACCATCGCCCACCCTGCTATATAATAGCAGATACGTAAAGGGTGCAATATCTTCAAATCTTTTTTCATTTTCTCGTACTATTTTCTTCTACGCAAAACCCTATACAAAAACATTGTATCTGTTTTTTTCTGTTTACATGTCTGAGTGCACAATTCTACCCCTTCATGCGTAAGTGTCTTTGCTGTTATAAGTTTCTTGAAAATACCGAATAGCTTACACAATATTATAATCATTTTAAATGATTTCAAGAAAAGAGGAGAGATTTTAGAAAAACAAAAAAATAAAAAGGCTGCAGAAGAAATCAATGCAGCCTCTTAATTAAGAATGCAGTCTTGGGGGGAGAAAATTTACTGCATTCACCTGCTAGATATTAGGAGGAAAAATAACCTAGCAACCCGAACTCTAATTAAAATAAAAATGAGAAACAATATATAAAAATGCATGGCTGATATGCATGAATTTTAACACTTTCAAGTCTCCTGAACTGTGTTTCGACGAAAGAAAATCATCATGAAAATAGCCATAAAAATCAACGTCAAGATCAACACAATTGTGGAAGCAGAATCAGAGCCGATAAATAAGCTGAGATAAATCCCTAAAAAACCAGAAAAAGCTGCAACAAGTATCGCGATCATTAACATAAAAGAAAACCGCTTTGTGACAAGATAGGCAATTGCTCCTGGTGCTATCAGTAAAGAAATAACGAGTACGATACCTACAGCTTTCAAAGCTGCAACAATTGTAAGAGAAATCATCGTTAGCAGGGTATAGTGGAGTAGAGATATTGGTAACCCCATTGCACGTCCTTGAACTGTGTCAAAAATATACAGCATAAAGTCGCGCCATTTTGCTGCTAAAATAAAAGTGACAACAGCGGAAATGATTGCCGTCTGCGTTATATCAAGCCAGTTAACACCCAAGAGATTACCAAATAGAATATGATTCAAATCTAAGCTACTATAAATAGACGTGGCTAAAACAAGCCCCAAACCAAACATTGAAGAAAAGACCACACCCATCACCGTGTCCTGTTTGATACGGCTATTGCTCCCTAAAAAACCCGTTAATAGTGCACACACCATTCCTGCAACAAAAGCACCGCAAGTAATCAAAGTCATTGTAATATTCTCTGGACGCATATGCTGAAACCAAGCAAATGGCAAAGAAGTTAAAAATGCGATTACCCATGGTGTTGTCATATAACCAACAACAACACCTGGAAAAACTGCATGAGAAATGGCATCGCCTAACAGCGCCCATCCTTTCAAAATAAGAAAACAGGAAAGCATCGCCATGGGAATAGAAAGAATCATGACAATAAGCATACCCTTAAGCATAAAAGAAAACTGAAACGGAAGCAGTAATTGATCAATCATGATAATATTACACCCTTTTTTGCCGCATGTATGCGTAAGCGCGCAGCAATAAACCCATGTTTAGGAGCAAAAATAAAAGCCAAAAAAAATAAAGATGCTTGAAAAAGCACTACAACCCCCCCCGTTTGTGCATTCAAAAAATAACTCACATAAACACCCAAGACACTTGTGAAGGTTCCAATTACAACTGCAATAACCAAGATGTTCACGAAACGATCACTTAAAAGATAGGCCGTTGCCCCAGGTGTCACAACAAGACAAATGACTAAGAATGCTCCAACGGTTTGCATTGCAGCAACAGTACAAGCGGCAAGCAATGTGAAAAAGAGAATCTTTAAAAATTTTACGTTTAATCCAATGGCATGCGCATGCGTTTCATCAAATAATGACACAAGAAGATCTTTCCATTTCAAAAGCAATATAAGCAACGAAACAAAGCCGATAAAAGCCAATTGTAGAATATCTGTTGAACTCACTGCTAAAATATTTCCCAAAACAATCGTATCAATATTAACAGCCATTGGTTTTAATGATTTGAGAAACAACCCAAAGGCAAAAAAGGAAGAAAAAATGAGCCCAATAATGGTATCTTCTTTAAGCTTTGTCCGGTGGTTAAAAAAGAGCATTGCTGCTGCTGCAAGACCACCAGAAAAAAAAGCGCCGAGTGAAAAAGGTAACCCTAAAAGGTAAGCTCCTGCTACACCAGGAACAATCGAATGGGAAAGTGCATCACCAATCAATGACCAACCTTTTAACATCAAAAAAGCTGAAAGAAAGGCACAAACACACCCAACTAACCCAGAAACCCAAATTGCATTCACCATATATTGATAGCTCAGTGGCTCAAGCAACCAAGAAATCATGCAACGTGCTCCACTCTTTCAATATCTTCACAAACTGTAGACTGTTTTCTTCCCATGAAAACATCATTTTTTTTTGTGGTTTGAAGATCAAAAATATGGTGGTGCAAAGACCCTCCAAAAGTTTTCTCCAGATTTTCCTTTGTAAAGATTTTTTCTGTTAACCCAGAAGCTAAAACAGTACCTTTTATTAAAACTGTATGATCACAAAATTCGCGAACAGAACCCAAATTGTGAGTTGAAACCAAGATCACTGCTCCTTCTTTACGGAGATCTTGTAACAAAGCAATGATTTTATCTTCTGTTGTAACGTCAACCCCTGTAAACGGCTCATCTAATAAAATAGCTTTTGCTTTCTGTGCAAGAGCGCGCGCTAGGAAAACACGCTTTTTCTGTCCACCAGAAAGTTCTCCAATTTGGCGCTTGGCAAAAGCCAACATATCAACGCGTTCTAAGGCAATACGAACGGCTTCATAATCTTGTGTACGGGCATAGCGAAAGAAATTCATATGACCGTACCGCCCCATCAATACAACATCTTCAACCAAGACAGGAAAATTCCAATCAACATCTTCACTTTGAGGAACATAAGCAATAAGATTTTTTTTCAAAGCTATATCAACGGGCAAATCAAACATACGAATTTTTCCCTTTGAGGGGCGTACAAACCCCATAATCGCTTTAAATAACGTTGACTTACCGGATCCATTAACACCAACCAATGCCGTAATAGAACCCTTTGGACTTTCAAAGTTCACTTCGCGTAAAGCTGTATGTCCATTACGATATGTTACCGTTACTCCTTGGGCAAAAATTCCACATTCCGTCATTGGTTTTTTACTCCCTCTACTAAAGCATTGCTAATACGTCCACTCGTGACACGTAATAAATCAATATAAGTGGGTACCTCACCATTTTTCTCACTTAAAGAATCAACATAAAGAACACCACCGTATTTAGCCCCTGTTTCTCTGGCAACCTGCTTAGCAGGCGCAGGGGAAATAGTGCTTTCAGAAAAAACTGCATGAATATTGTATTTGCGAACCATATCGATAACATGCTTGACCTGCTGTGGTGTTCCTTGTTGGTCAGCATTGATGGGCCATAAATAAAGTTCTTTTAGATCAAAATCACGCGCCAAATAGCTAAAAGCCCCCTCACTGGTCACAAGCCAACGTTTATCTTGCGGTACAGCTTCTAATTCAGCCCTAATTGGATCAATCGTTGCACGAATTTTCTGTTTATAAATTTCAGCATTCTGTTTATAAATTTCAGCATGTTCAGGATCATATTTTACAAAAGCATCGCGAATATTATCAACGTAAATCAAAGCAGAGGTCGGTGACATCCACGCATGAGGATTGGGTTTACCGCTAAAGGGGCCCTCACCAATTTTAATGGGTATAATACCTTTTGAAACAACAACACTTGGAACATCCTTGATATTTTGAAAAAACCTTTCAAACCAAAGCTCTAACTCTAAACCATTCCACAATACAAGGTTAGCTCCCTGAGCACGCATAAGATCGCGTGGGGTGGGTTGGTATTCATGAATTTCCGCACCTGGTTTTGTAATGGATTCAACATCAGCGGCATCACCTGCTACATTGCGTGCCATATCAGCAATGATAGTGAATGTCGTAACAGCTTTAAATTTACCAGCACACAAAGCAAAATTGGGTGTAAAAAAAATAACACTTCCAAAAACTATGGTGAAAAACGTTCTTACGTTCATTGATTCTCTCTTTCCTTTATATGCCTTCTTTTTATTGCAAATAATTTGCATTATCATTTAGCAATAGCAGTTATCTTTTACATTTGCAATGAAGGATTAAGAGAAAAAATAACTTTTCACGATGTTTAAAAACAGTTTTTTCATATTGAAAAAATTGATGATTTAAGCAGCTTGTTTTGGTAAGGAGGTTCCCTTTCAAGAAGTTCTATAGCTCTTGAATGCCAAACAAAAAGAGAGCACTCAAAAATGCTCCCACTTCATGTAAAATATCTCATAAAAAATGAGAATACTCAATAGCGTAAATATGCCCCTGTCATTTTGGTAACATTATCCACGATCTTTGAGGCAAGCTTTTCTAAATCTTCATCTGTTAGAGTCCGTTCTATGGGCTGAATAGTTACTTCAATTGCAACAGATTTTTTATCTTCACCAAAGCTTAAATCTTCAAAAATATCAAAAACCTGCACTGAATGAATAAGTTTTTTATCGGCTCCACTTGCCGCCTGAATAATAAGAGAAGAGGCAACAGTTTTATCCGCTATAAAGGCAAAATCACGCCGCACCATTTGAAAAGGTGAGAGTTTCAAAGGAGGGCGGCTTTTGGTCGTTTTTTTCTTTGATTCTGGAATTCGGTCTAGAAAAATTTCAAAGCCGCATAAAGGTCCACTGACATCTAACTTTTCTAATGTAGCAGGATGAAAAACACCAAAAAAACCAAGAATAATCTTTGATCCAAGTTTTATGACACCTGAACGACCAGGGTGATACCAATCAGGTGCTCCAACTTCAATCTGCACTTTCCCAACATCCATATCGCATGCTTCTAAAATAGCTAAAGCATCTGCTTTGGCATCAAAAACATCAACGACGGTTGCATTTCCATTCCAAAAACGCCCAGTCCCTTTAAATTGCTCTGTTCCGCGACGAATTCCACTAACAACACGGTGTTGTTTATCAGGGGTGTCGCCCTCATAAATACTTGAAACTTCAAACAAAGCAAGATCGGAAAAACCACGATCAGCATTTCTTTGTGCCGCTATAATCAAACCAGGTAAAAGGGAAGGACGCATCATTGACATATCAGCAGCAATAGGATTAACTAATTTAAGCTCTTTTTGACCTCCCCCAAAAGCAAGAGCTTGATTTTCAGAAATAAAAGACCATGTCACCGCTTCTTTCATACCACGTTGCACTAGAGCCAAACGTGTAGCACGTGAACGAATTTGTGCGCATGTTAAAATTTGATCTTTTCCTTCTGCAAAGTTTTCCAAAGGAATAGGTTTAATTTTATCTAACCCATAAATTCTCATAACCTCTTCCACCAAATCGGCTTTACCCATAATATCAGGGCGCCATGATGGTACTTTTACCGTAATAACATCTCCTTTTCCTTCAACAAAAAATCCAAGTTTTGTTAAAATAGAGATGACTTTTTCAGGTTCTATTTCCAAATTTGTTAAACGTTTAATTTCAGAAAAAGGAAAAGCGATCTGTTTGATTTCTTGTTGCTGATAGCCAACGATCCTCTTTTTAGATACTTCACCACTACAAAGACGTAAGACCAATTCTGTTGCAATCTCAAGTCCTGTGTCTATAAAAGCCGGATCAACACCTCGTTCAAATCGATAACGTGCATCACTGATAAGACCTAATGCTCTTCCTGTTTGTGCAATGCTTCCCGCATCCCAAAGCGCCGATTCAATAATAACGCGATGTGTTGTTTCATCACAACTCGTTCTTTCTCCGCCCATGATACCGGCAATCGAAACAACCCCCTCGTCATCTGCAATGACACAATTCTTAGCGCCCAGATGATAGATTTTCCCGTTCAGTGCTTGAAGCTGTTCTCCCTCACGCGCACAACGTACACACAAATTACCTTTAATTTTATCTGCATCAAAAACATGGAGCGGACGACCAAGGTCAAAACTGATGTAATTGGTCATATCAACAAGCGTATTAATCGGTCTCAGACCAATTGCATTCAAACGCTGTTGCATCCACTGTGGTGATTCGCCATTTTGAACATTGCGTACTTCACGCCAAGCGAAACCTAAACATAATGATGAATCTTGCGAAAAATCTAATGAAACATCGAGAGGTGTTTCAAAAGAAGGCTCAAATTTTGACAAAGATAATTCTTTTAATTTTCCCATTCCAGCGGCAGCAAGATCACGGGCAATACCGCGAACACCTGTGCAATCGGAACGATTGGGGGTCAAACCAATATCAATGATCGGATCATCTAAACCAGCATAAGCTGCAAATGAATCTCCAATAGGTGCATCTTCTGGAAGTTCAATAATCCCATCATGCTCATTTGATAATTCAAGCTCCGCTTGTGAACACATCATCCCAAAACTTTCAACACCGCGTATTTTTCCTACAGATAATGTTACATCAAGTCCTGGAATATAAGTGCCTGGTAGTGCCAGAACACCAACAAGACCTGCTCGTGCATTTGGTGCTCCACAGACAACTTGAACAGGTGTGGAAGTCCCTGTATCGACTGATAAAATTTGAAGTTTATCTGCATCAGGATGTTTTATTGCTGTTAAAACTTTTGCAATCACAAAACCTTTTAAAGAAGACCGATCATCAACGTGATCAACCTCAAGACCGATAGCGGTTAATTTTTCACAAATTTCATTCAAAGATGCATTTGTTTCTAAGTGATCTTTTAACCACGACAATGTAAACTTCATTTTAAAACCTCACATGAAAGCGATGACTAAGATCACACATTTTTATTAGGAAAAAAAGCAGGCATATCAAAGCAACGAAAGCCATAATGGTCTAACCAACGCAGATCAGCATCAAAAAAAGCCCGCAAATCAGGCATACCGTATTTCAACATGGCAATACGATCAATGCCCATTCCCCATGCAAAGCCTTGATATTCATCGGGATCTAAACCAACATTTTTTAATACCTGGGGATGCACCATTCCGCATCCTAAAATTTCCAACCAATCCTGTCCTTCTCCGAACTTTACTTCTGAACCAGAACGATCACATTGAATATCTACCTCCATAGATGGTTCGGTAAAAGGAAAAAAAGAGGGACGAAAACGCATTTTTACAGAGGGAACTTCAAAAAATGCTTTACAAAAAGTTTCATGCAGCCACATCATATGTGCAATGGTGGAAGTTTTATCAATGACAAGACCTTCTACCTGATGGAACATGGGTGAATGTGTTGCATCCGAATCCATGCGGTAAGTTTTTCCAGGAATAATGATTCGTATCGGTGCTTTTTGTTTTTCTAGTGTGCGAATTTGTACGGGTGATGTATGGGTTCGCAATAATTTTCGTTCTCCCATTTTATCAACATCAAAAAAGAAGGTATCATGCATTTCACGCGCTGGATGCCCTTCAGGAAAATTCAATGCTGTAAAATTATAATAATCTGTTTCAATATCAGGTCCCTCTGCAAGAGAAAAACCCAACTTCGTATAAATGGCAATAATTTCCTCAATCACTTGTGAAATAGGATGAATGCGTCCCCGTTCTATAGGTGAAGAGCGAACAGGCAAGGTAACATCAACTGTTTCACGAGAAAGACGGGCATCCATTGCCTGTCTTTTCAGAAGATCACGCTTTTGTGCCCATAATTCTAAAATGCGATTTTTTAATCCATTAAGAACTGGTCCAACTTTATGGCGCTCGCCAGTATCCATTTTTCCTAATTCTTTTAATTTTTCAGAGATACTACCTTTTTTACCCAATGCTGCAATACGCACTTCTTCAAGTGCTTGTTCATCACCTGCTGCCTCTAAGGCTAAACAAATTTCTTGTTCCAGACGCTCAATATCATTCATATTTTTGCCTATTTTTTAATAAAGAAAAACCCGCACTCGCAATAGCCAGCACGGGACCTCGAATAAATGAATGCTTTAAGAGAACACGACTGGCTTATTTGACAGCGCCTTCGAAAGCATTAGGTGTCGTATCTTTTAAATATTCTAAAGCTTTTTTTGCCGAAGCTACTAAAGCAGAAAATGCTTCTGCCTCATGGATTGCTATATCTGAAAGAATCTTACGATCAACCTCAATACCGGCTTTTGATAAGCCATCAATAAAACGTCCATAAGTTAAACCTTCTGCGCGAACAGCCGCATTAATTCTCTGAATCCACAAAGCACGGAAAGTGCGTTTCCTATTTTTGCGATCACGATAAGCGTATTGCTTTGAACGATCAACCGCTGCTTTAGCTGCACGAATGGTATTTTTACGACGACCGTAAAAACCTTCAGCCTGTTTAAGAACTTTTTTGTGCTTAGCGTGTGCTGTCACACCTCTTTTCACACGAGCCATATTATAATCTCCTCAAAATCAAAAGCGTAAGGTTTAAATACCATTCGGCAAATAATGCTGAATGACTTTTTTAGCATCTTGTTCACACAAAACCATTGTTCCACGTGCATCGCGAATAAATTTATTCGAACGCTTAATCATGCCGTGGCGCTTACCGGCAGCTGCTACTTTAATTTTGCCTGACGCAGTGATTTTAAACCGCTTTTTAGCGGATGATTTGGTCTTCATCTTGGGCATTTTGCTACTCCGTACATTAATTTATTCAATCAAACATTTTATTCACTCAAGCGGACCAACGCTTGAACAAGCATTTAAACAGCCACGGCATGCCCTGCCGGGCGGCTCTTAAAGACGTTTTCATAAGCTAGTATACACAAAATAGCAAGACCGTATTACAAAAAAATCGGCGCTCCATTGCCTTGAAGCTCAACCAAAGGTGCTGGAATTGCATTTGTTTTGATGGCTGCTTTACATAAATCGGCAATAATGCATTGCGTACATTGTGGTTTACGTGCTTGGCAAATATAGCGACCATGTAAAATCAGCCAATGATGCGCATGGCGAATATAATGAACCGGTATAATCTTTAATAATTTTTTCTCAACAATTTCTGGTGTTTTTCCAGGCGCCAAACCAAGACGATTGCTTAAGCGAAAAATATGTGTATCTACTGCCAATGTAGGCTGACCAAAAGCAACATTCAAGACCACATTAGCCGTTTTGCGCCCCACTCCAGGAAGGGCCATGAGTGCTTCACGCGTATCGGGTACTTGACCGCCATAATAATCAATTAAACAGTTGCAAAGCGCATAAACATTACGTGCTTTTGCACGCCAAAGGCCAATTGAACGGATATGATTTGCTATTTCTTCTTTCCCTAATGCAACCATTTTTTCCGGTTGATCAGCAAGGCAAAATAATTCTTTTGTCGCTTTATTAACGCTTACATCTGTCGCTTGAGCCGAAAGCACAACGGCAACTAAAAGTGTAAAAGTATTTATATAGTTAAGATCACTCTTAGGTGTTGGACGTTGCACAGAAAAACGGCGAAATATTTCCGCAATTTCATCTTTATTATACAATATACTAGATAAATTTCGCACCCTTGATAATTTTATGTTACTTTGAGGCATTGAACTCTCTTAAATCTTCTCTCTTGAAGTTATCATTCACGCTCGCCATATGAGAGGAGTGCAGCGAACACTTTTATAGAGTTTGGTCAAGTAAAGCCGTTTTAAAGAGGATACTCATGAATGACACATTTGACGCCTTTCTCCAATCCCTTTCTTTTAGGGTTTGAAACCGTAGAAAAAATATTGCAACGTATCGGTAAAGCTGATGAGGCTTACCCAGCCTATAACATTGAACGTTTGCATAAAAGTGATGATGCAAATCATATCCGGATAACTTTGGCTGTTGCTGGATTTAAGATTAACCATCTTAATATTTTACTCGATGATAATCAATTGGTTATTCATGGTAAACAAACAGACAATCAAAATCATCAATATTTATATCGCGGTATAGCTGCGCGACAATTCCAGCGAACCTTTGTTCTCGCGGAAGGGATGCATGTTACAAATGCAGAGTTGAAAAATGGTCTTTTATCAATTAATCTGTATCAACCAAAGTTAAAAAAAGAAATAAAACAGATTCCAATTAAAGTCAGTAGTGGTGAGTCATAAAAGTTAAGGCGTAAAGGAATAGTGAAATGGGAGAACATAAACAAAACTTGTCGTTTCAGAACACATCCTACTCTGATGCGGGACAGATTGCCTATTTAAAAAAAGTTTGTACAGATGATCTGGCTAAAAATTTTCCAGATCTTCCACCAATGACCCCAGGAATTACGATATGGGCTCTCTTTGGTGAAACAGGTTATCCTATCATTTTATCCGATGAGCGTTCTATCGCTCTTGCTGGAGCCAATGAGCATGAACTACAAATTGTAACTCTGCACTAGATTACCTTACGAGAAAACGCTGTACTCTTTGTAAATTCTATCTGTTTTTTCGTAAAGGTGTAATGTGAGTTATAATGAGATAAGTATTGGTTTATATTCATAATTAATTTTTTACAACTGGAATGAGAGTCCCGAATATCATAAGGTTCTCTCATTTTAGATCCTCTTGTATTAAAACAATTAAAGTCACTTGCTTGATGTCATAACCAGGGAGAGCCATGTGGATAAAAACACTTGAAGAAAGGAATAAAAATATCTCTTTTTAATTGTCTCAATTACCAAGGATGTTCACGATATGGGGATGAAAAAATGTATGATGGTGTCAGTTATCTTCTTCATAAGTGTGAAGATGTCCCTTATAGATTTATATTATTCACGGGGGCTGTTATACCATTCATAGGCGCTATCGTGAAATGGGCTCGAGTGCATTGAAAGATGTCTCTTTAAAATGAGTATAAAGGCGATACAAGTGTATTTTGTTTGGTGTGTTTTGTTCTTCCTGAGGGGAGTAGCTTTATTGAAAAGTGTAAAAACAAAAGCATAAGATAATGCGTCATCATTATTTAAAAGATATTTTTATGAATGCGTTTGAAAGGTGTAAAGCTGAATTATAAGGAGATGATAGATTTTTATCACGATTCCTTTATATTTTTTCCAATTTCAGAAATTACGCAAACAGATAGATGCAATATACTAACCAAATCTGGCATACAAAAATCTGGAACAGTTCGTGTCATACTGAAGCGTTTTGATATTTGTCTCAAACGTGGACTTGCACAGGGATTAGATGTTGATTAACAGGTAATAAAAAACAAAGCCTTTATGAAAAAGTTTATGCAGAGCTTTTAATTTTGTGCTTCAAATGCTGCAGTACAAGGTATTTTTCTCTTTTGAATATTAAAGCTCTTGTTTTTATAATGAAGTTACAGCACAACAAGCAAAATGGAATTATTTGAGGGGAAAAAAATAATGCCTTCTTACCGTTCAAGAATATCAACCCACGGGCGTAATATGGCAGGAGCCCGCGGACTTTGGCGTGCAACAGGGATGAAAGATACTGATTTTGGTAAACCCATTATTGCGATTGCGAATTCTTTTACACAATTTGTACCAGGGCATGTTCATTTAAAAGACCTTGGGCAATTAGTCGCACAACAGATAGCCGTTGCCGGTGGTGTTGCGAAAGAATTTAATACCATTGCTGTAGATGATGGAATTGCGATGGGGCACGATGGAATGCTTTATTCGTTGCCCTCACGTGAAATCATTGCTGATTCTGTAGAGTATATGGTTAATGCACATTGTGCAGATGCACTTGTCTGTATTTCTAATTGTGACAAAATTACGCCTGGTATGTTAATGGCTGCTTTACGGTTGAATATTCCGACAATCTTTGTTTCAGGCGGTCCTATGGAAGCAGGTAAGATTAAATGGAAGGATCAAGATCTAACGGTTGATTTGGTCGATGCCATGGTTGCAGCAGCTTCAGAACAGAATTCAGAAGAAGAAGTGGCTGAAATGGAGCGTGCTGCTTGTCCTACATGTGGTTCTTGTTCAGGAATGTTTACAGCCAACTCCATGAATTGCTTAACGGAAGCATTGGGGCTTTCGCTTCCCGGAAATGGATCAATGTTAGCAACACATGCAGATCGACGGATGCTTTTTGAAGAAGCTGGAAAACAGATTGTTGCATTGGTTAAACGTTATTATGAAAAAGATGATGAAACAGTCTTGCCGCGCTCTATTGCTTCACGCAAGGCTTTTGAAAATGCAATGACCGTTGATATTGCCATGGGGGGATCAACCAATACAGTACTGCATCTTTTAGCCGCGGCGCAAGAAGGTGAGGTGGATTTTACCATGACGGATATTGATCATCTTTCACGTCGTGTTCCTGTTTTATGTAAGGTTGCTCCTGCTGTTGCAAATGTACATATGGAAGATGTTCATCGCGCTGGTGGTATTATGGGGCTTTTAGGCGAACTGGATGCGGCGGGACTCATTGATACATCAACTTATACGGTTCACGCAAAAACAATGAAAGAAGCTCTTTACCGTTGGGATGTAAAGCAAACTAATGAGCCAACAGTTCATGCATTTTATCGTGCCGCTCCTGGTGGTATTCCAACACAGACAGCTTTTAGTCAATCTTGTCGCTATGAGAGCCTTGACCTTGATCGTGAAAAAGGTGTGATTCGCGATAGGGAACACGCATATTCACAAGATGGAGGATTGGCAGTTCTTTATGGAAATCTTGCAAAAGATGGCTGCATTGTAAAAACAGCAGGCGTTGATCAATCAATTTTAACTTTTAAAGGTCCGGCAAGAATTTTTGAAAGCCAAGATTCAGCTGTTTCAGCTATATTAACTGATAAGATTAAAACAGGTGAAATTGTTTTAATCCGTTATGAAGGTCCACGTGGTGGACCTGGAATGCAAGAAATGCTTTATCCAACAAGTTATCTCAAATCTAAAGGATTGGGCAAGGTTTGTGCACTTGTTACGGATGGACGTTTTTCAGGGGGAAGTTCAGGGCTCTCGATAGGACATATTTCACCAGAAGCTGCTGAAGGAGGAGAAATTGCGTTGGTGGAGGAGGGGGATATCATAGAAATTGATATTCCAAATCGTAGAATTCATATGTTGGTGGATAACGTTGAGATGAAGCAGCGCCGTTCTAAGATGGAAGCAAAAGGAAAAGGCGCTTGGCAACCGATTGAGAAGCGTCAGCGTAAAGTTTCAAAGGCTCTCAAAGCCTATGCAGCGATGACCACATCTGCTGCAAAGGGTGCAGTACGTAATATTTGATGAGTTGAATAGAGATAATGCTCTGATTTTTTGCATCTTTTGCACGATATTCTAAGCTAATTATTTTATGAGTTTATGAACTTATCAGAATATTTCGAGTCATGATCAGTATGATTAAAAAGCTATCAATACAACTAAAAGCTGCTGCGGATCGCTTATTTTAGCAGCTATGTAAGACAGATGCAGTATAATTACTTTTCATATCATATTCCAATCTTATATGAGATTATGATTTCTTATTACTCATAATTTATGAAAGATATTTATTGTACTGGTGGCATTATCTTGTTTTACCGTAAAAACACTGTCATTTAGAGCTGTGATATACGGCATCCTACTTAATATATTTAGTGTGTGGTGAATATTCTTAGACTTGTTTATCAAACTTTGAGTTTAAGTGAATTACATGACTAGGAAGTTAAGGTAAATCCCTTAGAATCTGGACTGTTTGCAGACTTGATTCGAATGAAAATCCTTATCTTTTGAGGTGCGGGAAGGAGTTCAAGGATGTTTATGAAAATAAAGTACTGCTGTGATATATCTGATTATATGTTTCATATGAAAACAGTAAAAGAGCTCTTTATAACTTAAAATGTGAAGCATAACTTAAAATGTGAAGAAAATGCGAGATCCATTATCCATGAATTTATTATGAAAAATGGGGAGGCATCCCAACACCGACAGCTTTAAATTAAAACTGTTGCTATGATAACAATAATATTGATTGTGAAAAAGCATAATTCATTAAATGTTGCGTATTTGCAAGGTGGAGGAGATTTCATGACAATCTTTACAAAAAACGACTATCTTGTAAAAATAGTCGATATTGACCAATTTTGTGTATACGGGCCAATATTGATCTAAGGAAATATGAAATATAATGCATAGGATTTTGCTTCTATAGGCAATTACACTTATCAAAATATATTATGTAGAAAAGCGATGGGAATACAGTAAATAACTGTTTGTGCTGTGGTACATCAAAAAGGGTTCTTTATCTCCTATTAAGAAGATTTTTTGATAAAAAATAACATTTGTTTTCTATAAAGGGTTACTCTTTTCAAGCTGTTTGAGGTGGTAAATTGCTTCTAAAGCTTGTTTAGGGGAGAGTTCATCGGGATGGATATTTTTTAAAGCTTCGTGAAGTACACAATGTTTGTTTTTTGCTTCACTGACGGGAGATGTTGCTTTAAGAGAAAAGAGTGGTAAATCATCAATGAGTTTATGTCCTTTTCCAGCCATTTCGCCTTGTTCTAATTGATGGAGTACATCTGTTGCTCGTGTAATAACGGTTGGGGGAAGTCCAGCAAGCTTTGCGACTTGTACACCATAGGAACGGTCAGCAGCTCCTGGTGTGACCTCATGAAGAAAAACTACATCACCATCCCAATTTTTGACTTTCATGGTTACATTATGCAGTCTGTCAAGTTTTTCGGTAAGTGCGGTCATTTCATGAAAATGGGTAGCGAGAATAGCACGACAATGGTTAACTTCATGGAGATATTCAACAGCAGCCCAAGCAATAGAAAGTCCATCAAAGGTTGAGGTTCCACGTCCTATTTCATCAAGAATAACAAGGGAATGATGGCTAGCATGATTGAGAATCGTTGCTGTTTCAACCATTTCCATCATAAAGGTTGAGCGCCCCCGTGCAAGATCATCGGAAGCTCCAACGCGACTAAATAGGCGATCAACGATACCAATATGTGCTGAAGTCGCTGGAACGAAGGACCCCATTTGCGCCATAATAGCAATGAGAGCATTTTGCCGCAAAAAAGTTGATTTTCCTCCCATATTAGGCCCTGTCAACAGCCAGATTGCTGCATATTGCTGATTTTCTTGCACAGAGAGATCACAATTATTGGCAATAAAAGGTTCTGCTGCTTGTTTGCGGAGTGCTTGCTCGACGACAGGATGGCGTCCTGCTGTAATATGAAAGGTAAGTGAAAGATCAATTTTAGGGCGGCAATATCCTTGTTCTTCAGCAAGATATGCTAAAGCGACAGAGACATCTAAAATAGCAAGTGCTTCAGAGGCTTTACGAATAAAATCAACTTGTTCGGTAATTTCCTGAACGAGAATATCAAAAATCTCTAGTTCAAGTGTCAATGCGTGATTGGCAGCGTGGGCAATACGGCTTTCAAGGTCAGCAAGCTCTGTTGTCGTAAAACGCATAGCGTTTGCCATTGTTTGCCGATGAATAAAACGTGCTTTAGCTTGTGGATTATTTGTAAGGGCAGATGCTTGTGTGCTGGTTACTTCAATGAAATAACCTAGAATATTATTATGCTTTATTTTAAGAGTCTTAATATCTGTTTCTTGGGCATATTGCGCTTGAAGTTCAGCAATGACACGGCGCGATTCATCACGTAAATCACGCATTTCATCGAGCTCTTTATGATAATTAGAACGAATAAAACCACCATCACGTTTAAGGAGTGGGAGATCATCAGCTAATGTTTGTTCTAAATGAAAGTACAACGCTGTGGGTAAGTTTGAGAACACCTGTTGTACATCACTTATTTCTTGAGGCAGAAGCTCATTATTAAGAAGTTGATGCAATTCACGAATGATTTCAAAGCCACGCTGGATTGTCGCCATATCACGGGGACCTCCTCGTCCAAGAGCCAAACGTGAAACGGCGCGGGGCATATCTGGTCCCCCCTTTAAAATAAGCTTTATCGCTTCTGCAAGAGAAGGATTACGTAGAAAAAAATCGATAGAATCCAAACGCGTATCAATAGCTGAAGGAGTTGTGAGGGGAGCAATAAGGCGGTCAATAAGAAGGCGTGATCCTCCTCCTGTTACAGTGCGATCAATAGCTTTTAATAAACTTCCATCCCGTTGACCTGATGTCGTTCGAATAAGTTCAAGGCTTAGTCTGGTTGCAGCATCAATAAAAAGAGTTGCACTTTCATTTTGGCGCTCAGGCTGCATGAGGGGAGGGCGATGCGTGATTTGTGTTTTTTCGATATAACGAATAGCAGCTACAATTGCAGAGAGTTCACAGCGTGAATAATCGGCAACGCCTTCAAGAGTTGAGAGTTTAAAATAATTGCAAATATCGCGTTCAGCGGTGAGTGCATCAAAGAGACAAGCAGGTTGAGGTGAAACGATACGATCAAGAACACTAAAAAGTGACTTGTGAGATTTATCATGAAAAAATGAATCAGAAACAATGATTTCTTGTGGATCCACACGCATAATATCTGCTAAAAGTTTTTCTTGGCGGCTCTCTGTTACACGAAATATGCCTGTTGAGATATCAATCCAAGAAAGAGCAAATTCCTCTCCATCGCTAGTTTTTATACAGGAAAGTGTCATCAAATAATTTGCGCGTGTTGGATCAAGGAGTTTTTCTTCTGTTATCGTTCCAGGGGTTACAAGGCGAACAACATCACGCCGAACAACAGATTTTGAGCCCCGTTTTTTTGCCTCAGCAGGATCTTCTGTTTGTTCACAAACAGCAACGCGATAACCACAAGAAATCAGTTTTTGCAAATAATCATCTGCCGCATGAACGGGAACACCACACATAGGAATATCTTGTCCTAAATGTTTTCCACGTGCTGTGAGTGTGATTCCTAAAGCCTGAGCAGCTTCAATCGCATCATTAAAAAATAATTCATAAAAATCCCCCATTCGGTAAAAGAGAAGGGAATCATGATGGACGGCTTTGATTTCTATGTACTGCTCCATCATAGGTGTAAGACGTTCTTGAGAGGAAGCAGATGGGGAGGCAGGCTGTGGAATTAAATTATTTTTATGATTGTTTTTTTTATCCATTTGTACGAGGCCTGTTTCCTTTAAGTGAAGTTTTTACTCTTTTTTGTTTACTTCAATATCTATTTATCTCTAAATTGCAACGCATCATCAGATTTGCTAAGGCAAGAATAGCGATTTCTAATATATGAATCAAATTTAATGACTATACGCATTATCAAGCAAAATTTACATTGTTTTTGGAGAAAATAAAGTGAGATGAAAAAGAGCGAGCAGGATCAGAAAATGTCTCAAACTGTTTACAGTGCGAGCGAAAGAGAAGCTCTAGATTTTCATAGTCGTGGTCGACCAGGAAAGCTTGAGATTATTGCAACAAAGTCTATGGCAACACAGCATGATTTAGCACTTGCTTATTCACCAGGTGTTGCAGTTCCAGTTAAGGCAATTGCTCAAAATCCAGCGCTAGCTTATGATTATACAGCAAAAGGTAATCTTGTTGCTGTTATTTCAAATGGAACCGCTATTTTAGGGTTAGGCAACTTAGGGGCACTTGCCTCTAAGCCGGTCATGGAAGGCAAAGCAGTGTTGTTTAAGCGTTTTGCGGATATTGATTCCATTGATTTAGAAATTGATATAAACGATACAGAAAATTTTATCAATTTGGTGCGCCATTTAGAACCTTCTTTTGGTGGAATTAATCTTGAAGACATTAAGGCGCCAGAGTGCTTTATGATTGAAAGCCGTCTACGCGAGGTGATGAATATACCTGTTTTTCACGATGATCAACACGGTACAGCGATTATTGTTGCTGCGGGTGTTCTCAATGCTTTGACTTTAACAGGGCGCGATATGCAAAATACGCGGTTAGTCTGTAATGGTGCTGGTTCTGCAGGGATTGCTTGTATTGAATTGATTAAAGCGATGGGCTTTCGTTCCGAAAATATCATATTATGTGACACAAAGGGTGTGGTCTATGAAGGCCGCAAAGAGGGAATGAATCAGTGGAAATCAGCGCATGCTATTCAAACAGATAAACGTACGCTTATGGAAGCAATGGAAGGTGCAGATATATTTTTTGGGGTTTCTGCTAAAGGTGCTCTTACTCCTGAAATGGTAAGATCCATGGCACCCCAGCCGATCATTTTTGCTATGGCTAATCCCGATCCAGAAATTACGCCGGAAGAGGTTATGAAAGTGCGTCATGATGCCATTGTCGCAACAGGACGTTCCGATTATCCAAATCAGATTAATAATGTTCTTTGTTTTCCTTATATATTTCGTGGTGCGCTTGATGTGCGTGCAAGAGTTATTAATGAAGACATGAAGATTGCTGCGGCAAAGGCTCTTGCTAATTTAGCGCATGAAGAAGTGCCTGACAGCGTTGCAGAAGCTTATCATGGAAAGCGATTAAAGTTTGGTCCTAACTATATCATCCCTGTTCCTTTTGATCCGCGTTTATTTACGGTTGTTTCAATAGCGGTAGCAAAAGCAGCAATGGAAAGCGGTGTTGCGCAAAAGAACATAGATGATTTAGAGGCCTATGAGCGCGATTTGAATGCGAGACGTGATCCTACTTCCTCGATGATGCGTGGGGTTTATAACCATGTTCGTCAAGCGCCAAAACAAATTGTCTTTGCAGAAGGTGAAGAAGAGCAAGTTATGCGGGCAGCCGTTTCCTATGTTCATCAAAAATTGGGACAAGCGATTTTGGTTGGTCGTGAAGAGCAAGTAAGAGAAGCGGCTGTTATCGCTGGAATTGATCTGGAGCGTGAAGGTATTTCTATTATGAATGCTAAGCTTTCTCGCCGTACAGATGCTTATGCGAATTATCTTTATAAAAAAATGCAGCGTCAAGGTTGGCTGTTGCGTGATTGTCATCGTCGTATCAATAATGATCGCAATTATTTTGCTGCGTGTATGGTGGCACTAGGAGATGCTGATGCAATGGTTACAGGGGTGACACGCAATTATGAAACAGCGTTGATCGATATACGTCGTGCAATTGATGAAAAACCAAAAGAACGATTGATTGGTATTTCAATGGCTATTTGCCGTGGACGAATTGTGTTTATTACGGATACAGCCGTTTATGAAAATCCTAATGCTGAAGAACTTGCAGATATAGCGGAACAAGCAGCTTCATTTGTGCGAGGATTTGGATATCAACCACGGGTAGCATTTTTAGCATTTTCTACATTTGGTTATATGAAAGGGAAGACGACGCAGCAAATTCAGGATGCGATTAATATTTTGCATGAACGCAAAGTTGATTTTGAGTTTGATGGAGAAATGAGTGCTGATGTGGCACTCAATTCCAAATTGATGCAGCAATATCCATTTATGGGATTAACGGAGCCTGCTAACATTTTGGTTATGCCTGGATATCACGCATCTTCCATTGCAAGCAAAATGTTACAAGAACTCGGTGAAGCAACCATCATTGGTCCTATTTTAATTGGATTGGAAAAATCTGTCCAAATTGTACCGTTTAGTGGAAGCGATACAGATGTTGTCAATATTGCAATGCTTGCGGCTTATCATGCCGCAAAAGTCGTCTAAAGGAAAAAAGCCCCTAATATACCAATAATATATCAAGGGGCTTTTTGATAGCAAAAAAATAAATTTTTAAGAGGGCTGTATTTGATTGTCTTTTTGTTCTTCAGAAAGACGCTTTTGGAAGAGTGCTGCAAAATCAATAGGATCAATCCACAAAGGTGGAAAACCACCACTTTGAGTAGCATCAGATATAATTTGGCGAGCAAATGGAAATAAAAGACGGGGACATTCAATAAAGACCAGTGGCATAACATGTTCTTGTGGAATGTTTTTAAGGTGGAAAACACCACCGTAAATAAGTTCTACATGAAACAAGGTTTCAGTTTCATCATTGGCTTTGACGGAGAGAGACAAAACGACATCGTAATTGTCATCACCAATTGGGTTAGCATTGACGTTAATATTGATATCAATTTGTGGTGATTTTTCACGTGCACGCAATGAACGAGGAGCACCAGGGTTTTCGAATGATAAATCTTTTAAATATTGAGTTAATACAGCAAAAACCGGCTCTCCACCACTGTTATTCATTTCACCTTCGGCCATACGACAAACCTCTCTCATTATAATATATATTTATTTTAGATCTAAAGACCAGATTGGTTATCACGCCTTGCAAAAGGTTGCAAGAAATGCACTCTTTATCTTGAATATTTTTTTAGTTTGTTACAGATTTTTTAGGCATTTCAATGGTTATCATCATTTTTGCGCCATGGAGATTCTGTCGTATCATGAATTGTGTAATCTTCTGCTTTAAGATCAATTATTTTTTCAGAGTTATTTTTTCTTCTAGTATTGGGATTCATTTTGTTTTTTAATGATGCAAAGAAATGCCAAGCAACAGAGCGAATTGGTTTAATAAGAAGTAATATTCCCAAGAGATCAGTGACAAAGCCGGGAAGAATAAGTAAAATTGCACTAAACATGATGAAAGCATCATTAATAATATTATTCTCTAATGTGCGTTCTTGGATAAGTTCATTTTGTATATTTTTTAAAAGGCTAATCCCTTGAATTCGCAATAAAACAACCCCAGCTATGGTTGTGAGAATAACCAAACTCAAGGTTGCCAAAATACCAATTTCTTGACCAACAAAGATAAAACCAGCAATCTCGATTAAAAGAATGCAAAGAAAGATAACAACAAAAAAACGAGGATTTATAGAATAAAGTTTTATCACATGAAAGTTTCCTTCTGGATGAGTAGGGGGAGAAATTCTTAAGAGAACTCCGTTTAAATACAAAATCTATAAAAATATTTGAACGATAAGATTCCTTATTTTACATATTTATTGATAAATGGTATTGACTGCAATGTTTATTAGAGACTTAAGCTTTGGAGATTGACAGCGCCTATGGAATTTGACGTTATACTTGTCATAGCTCTTGTTGTTATGGTTGTTATTTTTGTGCAACTCCGTAATGTATTAGGGAAACGAATTGGGTTTGAAAAGCCACCCTTTGATCCTTATTCACGACGTTCTAAAAAACAAGTTGAAGCAGAAACGGCTGATAATATTGTTTCGTTCCCTCATCAGAAAAATTCACAAAAAGACGACTTTAGTGAAATTGATAAAATTTCACCGGAGGGGAGTGTTTTGAATAAAAATTTGCGGGAATTGCATAGAATTGATCCTCATTTTTCTCCTCAACTTTTTATAAAAGGTGCACAAATTGCGTATGAAATGATTGTAATAGCTTTTGCCAAAGGTGATCGCAATCAACTTAAAAGCTTGCTTTGTCAGGATGTTTTTGAGAGCTTTTGTACGGCTATTGAGCAACGAGAAAAAAATAAAGAAAGAATAGAATTCACTTTTGTTGGAATTAATAAGATCGAATTTGTTGCGGCGGCAATACAAGAAAAAGATGAACTTTTAACGATACGTATTGTCAGTGAGATGATTTCTGTTACTTATAATGAACAGGGCGAGCGTATAGACGGTGATCCTGATGCTATTGTAGAAATCAGGGATATTTGGACTTTTGTTCGCAATAGTTTATCGTCAGATCCCAACTGGAAGCTTTTTGCTACAGAAAATGAAAATTAAAATACTTTTTGTTTTTCTTCCATAAGCATTCAATGATTTATGAGAAATTAAAATGTCCTCAAGTAAATGGAGACAAAAAATAGATTTATTGGCTCCACAAGATCGTTTTTTATGGGAGATGGTTTGTCGTACGATAACACCGCTTCACGGTAAGATGCTCTCTTCTGCTTCAGAAACTATTGCAAATATTAACGATAAAAAACAGCCTGTAACTCAAATCTCCTCATTGTCTCAGGAAAATCAACAATCCTCGACAATTATTAAAAGAGAAAAGAGGTCAGTTACACAAGCACAAAAGATTCATTTCTTTGATCATGTTGCATATCGTAAAATTTCCCAAGGTCGTTGTCCTCTTGAGGCGCGTCTTGATCTCCATGGTTATATGCAGGAAGAAGCTTATTTTTTATTAAAAAAATTTCTACAGTCCTCTCAGCAGAGAGGATTGCGTTATGTCCTTGTGATTACAGGAAAAGGACGATCCGTTGGGAGCGATGGAGCTTTGTATAGATTTGTTCCGTATTGGTTATCAACACCAGCTTTTCGATATTATGTCCACGCGTTTGAGCAAGCAGCGCGTCAGCATGGCGGAGAAGGTGCGCTTTATGTTTGGTTGCGCCGTTTTGTGTCGGGAGAAGGAAAGTGATGTTATTGTGGTCGCTCTAGATTTTATATTTATTTATACTTATAATTTATTGTTTTTGTATATTTCGTAAGAGCCTTGAATACAATATTCCCTTCTTTATAATTTTTTATAAAAAATTATAAAGATATTATTTTACATTCTACGTATTGCTTCACGCTTTTGTTTTTCGCATTCTTTAACGGGGCACATCCCTCACGCAAAACAGAATGACATTGAATTACATATATTCACAGGCTTGTTTTAAAGAAACATCTCTTAACGCTCCCAAGCCTATTTTGCGACGGCATTCGTGAAGAGTATAACGATAAATCCATGAAGCACCCCCTATCTTTATACTTAATAAAAGAGCAAGCTGGCATCATCATACACTTTGCCATCTCCCAATGTTGCAACAACCCTTTAAGTCCTTGGCACTTGAAAGCATTTATAAGAGGCATGCTTTTCTTTAAGTGTTTTTAACTCTCTACAGTTCTCATCTCGCTCGTGACGCCCAAACGAAAGATTTTGATTGATTCAATATAATAGGACTTAAAATGAGAGAGATATAGATGGATCTCATTCAGGTTGCAAAGCAATAAATTATTTTTATAAACCACAGCATTACTCTATTAAATACACGAAGAATAAAAACATGAGAAATTGAGAAACGATCTTATTCAAAAGATGTCGCTATGGATAGTGTTAAAAGCAGTACAACTAAATTAAAGAAAATTATGAAAATAAACAGTAATATAACTTTACAACACACAGCTGCGCAATAGCACCAAAAGATACAGTTTCGTTGAATAGTTTCATGAAGAAATTTTTTCATTCATTAAAAGCTCCATCAAATTTCTTTCTCATAATAATTCGATAATTAAAATTTAATAACGAAGCGCAGAAAGCGTAGAATATGAGATTCTACCGTGGGTATTATACTCTTATCCGACGTCTTTCAGATATTGGTTGAAATGCTAGCTTAGCATGAAAGGCACAATAGGGGCTATTTTCATCAGAATCTGCACCACAAAAATGAAAATCTGCTGATAATGGATCGCCAACCGGCCATCTACATGTATTTTCACTCAATTGTAGAAGATTAAGTTGACGTGATATAGGCACAACGACATTGGATTTTGTGGACATATCAACTTCTTTTACATCTTCCACTACAAATTCTGTCTTTAAAGCTGTTTCTTCAATACTTACAGATGATGTGTTTATTGGCGATACCGTGGATGTGTTACGACGCACACGTGGAGATGATGGACTGCTGCTTCCCACGGGAGTTTTTTGCGCACGCGTGCTTCCTTGTGCTGTCTTACCACGTCCTGGTAACTTTAATCGATGTACTTTGCCGATGACTGCATTTCTACTGACCCCACCTAATTGAGCAGCAATTTGACTTGCACTTAACCCTTCACTCCAAAGCTTTTTAAGAAGCTCAACGCGTTCACATGTCCAACCCATACCAGCACTCCATTCCGATTACGTCACTAAGATGCTCTCCCCCGTTGCATCTTCAAATGTTTAAATAATGTTTCATTACGCTGAATGAAAGAACTTTACACTCTACGTGAGCATAAAAAAATCATCCAACCTGTGGATTTACAAATCAAAACACATCATCTTGCTTATTATATTGTAAATTACAATATGCACTCACTCTATGACAAGAGTCTTTACCTCTTGAAGAGTTTATTTAGAATGTTTTCCCCAACTTGCAAATCAATCATAGGTTAAACTTTCACTTTTGTTTAAGGCTTTTTCCCAAAATGCTTATTTGTAGAACCCTCATTGACTTTTTTTCAATTGGTGTAATGATCTATTCTATAGGTGTAATCACTAATCGTAATGCAATGTTGAAAGCACCGTAACGAAATATACCATGCTGTTTTATTTGTAGTGTTGCTTTGTATATATACTGAAAAGACTAAAATATAAAGGGAATTATGATGGATGTCGTCTCTATACAACCACTTTATGAATGCTTCGCACGACGAAATTTGCATTTTGAACAAGGGCATGGTGTATGGCTTATTTCCGATAAAGGAGAACATTATCTTGATTTCACATCTGGTATTGCTGTTAACGCATTAGGGTATTCACATCCAAAATTAGTTGATACGCTCAAAATACAAGCTGAAAAACTTTGGCATGTTTCTAATATTTTTCAATCTCCTGAACAAGCATCTTTTGCCACGCGGCTTTGTACAAATAGTTTTGCGGATAAGGTTTTTTTCTGCAATTCAGGTACTGAAGCATTGGAGTGCGCATTCAAAACGGCACGCCATTATTACTATGCTGCTGGTCATTCAGAACGCATTGAAATAATTACTTTTAAAGGGGCATTTCATGGACGTACACTTGCTGCACTTGCTGCGACTGGGTATGAAAAATATCTTGAAGGCTTTGGACCTAAAGCTGGTGGATTTATTCAAGTACCTTTTTGTGATGAAGTCGCTTTGCGTAACGCTATTAATAAAAATACCGCCGCTATTCTTATTGAACCTATTCAAGGAGAAGGAGGAATACGAACGGTTCCTCATGAATATTTAAGATTTTTGCGCAAAATATGCGATGATAATGGTCTGTTATTGATTTTAGATGAAGTCCAAACGGGTATAGGACGAACAGGAAAGCTTTTTGCTTATGAATGGAGTGATATCACGCCTGATATTCTTACCCTCGCAAAAGGATTAGGAGGGGGATTTCCATTAGGTGCTTGCCTTGCAACGGATAAAGTTGCAAAAAGCATGACACTTGGGACACATGGCTCAACCTTTGGAGGAAATCTTCTTGGAATGGCTGTAGGAAATAGTGTTCTTGATGTTTTGTTAGAGCCAAGTTTTCTCAACCATGTTCAGCGTATGGGGGATAAACTAAAAAGTGGACTTTTGTACATTCTCAATATCTATCCTGATATTATCTGCGCAGTTCAGGGGATGGGGCTTATGTTGGGTATTCAGTGTATTGTACCTTCAAATCTTGTCGTTAATGCTTTGGAAAATGAATATCTCTTAAGCGTTGCAGCCAACAACAACGTTGTGCGCTTATTGCCTCCTCTTATCATTAGGGAAGAAGAAATAGATGAAAGTTTACATCGTATTGAAAAAGCAATAGCTTATCTTTCGCAAGTAAACAAAGAAAGACAAATATCACACACATGACAAATGCTCTTCGTCATTTCACGGACTTATCCATTTTAACGCCAGCAATAGCACGTGCACTGATCGATTATGCAAAGATCCTTAAAGCATCTTTTAAAGCAGGAAAAGATTCAAAACCTTTTATAGGTAAAACACTTGCGATGATTTTTGAAAAACCATCCACACGAACCCGTATTTCATTCGATATCAGTATGCGCCAGCTTGGCGGAGATACAATCATGCTCACAGGTTCAGAGATGCAACTTGGTCATAGTGAAACCATAGCTGATACGGCGCGCGTTTTATCCCGTTTTGTGGATATAGTGATATTACGAACAACGAAACACCAACGTATGCTCGAATTGGCACAATATGCACAAATTCCTGTCATTAATGCTCTTACAGATGATACACATCCTTGCCAAATTCTAGCAGATATCTTAACCTATGAGGAGCATCGGGGGCCTATTTCTGGTAAAATATTTGCGTGGATGGGGGATGGTAATAATGTGCTCCATTCCTTAATTGAAGCCGCAGCTCTTTTTGATTTTCATTTGCGTATTGCTACTCCAAAGGGCAGTGAACCACAGGAGAAATTTATACATTGGGCACGTGAACGAGGAGCGCATCTTACACTAACCCATGATCCCCAAAAAGCGGCTCAAGATGCTGATTGTATTATGACCGATACATGGGTCTCCATGGGACAAGAATTTCGTGCTCGCAGTCATTCTATTTTTCAGCCTTATCAAGTCAATGAATCTCTCATGAAATTAGCAAAATCTGATGCTCTTTTTATGCATTGTCTTCCTGCTCATCGTGGTGAAGAAGTGGTTGATTCTGTGATTGATGGACCGCACTCCGTTGTTTTCGATGAGGCTGAAAATCGTCTTCATGCTCAAAAAGCAATTCTTTCTTGGTGTTTACAAGATGCGTTTTTCTCTCCACAATAGCTCTTCCTACAATAAATTATATAAAAAAGGCAAAGCTATGAGTGAACAAGCTAAAGATGAAGCCTCTCTCAACAACAACTTCTTGCATGAAGATGATGGTGTTATTCCCTTTCAAGTTGAAGAACTTGATATCCGTGGACGTACCGTACAACTTGGGGAAACTTTAAATTCTATTCTCACAAGACATCAATACCCTGAACCGGTTTCTTATCTTCTAGCAGAAGCTTTACTTTTAACGGTTCTGCTTGGAACTTCTCTAAAACTTACGGGAAAATTTATTTTACAAACTCATTCCGATGGACCAGTTAATATGTTGGTGTGCGATTTTTTGCCTCCTTCCAGTTTACGTGGATACGCTTGTTTTGATAAAGAACAGCTTAAACAAGCCATAGACAATGGTCAAACCTCTTCAGAAACACTTTTAGGAAAAGGCACTTTAGCTTTCACAATTGATCAAGGTCCCCATATGCAACCCTATCAAGGGATAGTTGCATTAGATGGATCAAATTTACAAGAAGCTTCTCGTATTTATTTTGATCAATCAGAACAAATTCCTACCGATATCCGTCTGGCTGTTGCTATATTAATTAATCGTGACCAACAAGGAAAACAGCAGAAAAGCTGGCGAGCTGGAGGTATTTTGATCCAACTTTTACCCCAAGAATCGTCTCATCATAAAATAGATGCCCCTCATCAAAAGCGAGAAGAAACGAAAACTCATACCCAATTAGATAACCAATGGCAGGAAGCTAAAATACTCATGGCAACGATTGAAAGTTCAGAATTAACAGATCCCCAAGTCGGTAGTAAACAGCTCTTGTTCCGTCTTTTTCATGAACAAGGTATTAGAGTTTTTAACCCTTTTTCTCTTGTCGATCAATGTTCTTGTTCACACGAAAAAATTAAAGGAATCCTAGAAGGCTTTTCTATTGATGAACGCAATAAAATGGTTAAAAATAAATATATTTCAGTCACATGTGAATTTTGCTCAAAAACATATTGTTTTACACCGCAAGAATTTTTAGAAGAAAAAACATAATCAAAAATTTTTCATAAAAAATGATGATTGCAACAAAAGCCTATTTTATTTGCGTCATAAAAGTTTACGCATAATCTCATATGAACTTCTAGAATATTTCTTGTCTTAGAGTTTTTTTAATGTATACGAGTGATCGTTCTGTTGAGATCAGTAATTACGTCATAGAGTGCTTAAAAAAGAGTTCTCTGTAAAATATATTTTCTCCTCTCGAAAAAGCTTCTTTTGTACTTTTTACATCTCAAAAGTTTATTTCTTACAATGAATTCTTTTATAATGTTCATTGATAAATTGATTATGCACTCATAACTTATCTTCTTTGTTAAATGAGACTTTTTGATTGTAGTCATATTTTCTTACTCGAATTTATCTTATTAAGACTCAATAAAGCTTATTAGTTATAATCATAAGGGAAATTATCGAGAGAATAAGAATGTATAGATTCAATATAGACTTTATGGAGTCTATTACGAACAGATAAGTGTAATGGGAATAAATATAAAAATGACGCTGCAAAAGAGCAGATTTATTATTTTATAAAGATGAGAATAGTGGTGAAGTCCTCTCATAACAATGTGTATTTCAGATAAAAAAGCGGAGAAAAAATACTATATGATTTTGAAAACAATAGTTGGTTGCTGTCACTAAGCTAACGATGGTTCTATAGCAATATTGTTTTGTCCAAATAATCAAAAATAAAGCTCCCAAACAGATATTTAATCGCTAAAGAAAAATGAAAACTACTTAAAATTTTTGTCATATTTTGGAGGTTTGTTCTACAGATATTTCTTTACACATGTTTTTGAATCAACAATGATAATACTCTTGTCAAATCTTTCTAAGAAGAATAAGTGGCCGTATAAATAAAATAGCATACATAGCATGATAAAACGTTATGTTTTTACACACCTGCATTATTTTTCTTCTGTCATAATCGCTTGTTCAATTTTTGGTAGAATTTTTTTTTGATAAATTTGCCATGTTAAGGGACCAACATGTTTGGCAATAATGATGCTCTCTTTATTCAAGAGAAAGGTTTCTGGGGGGCCATATATTCCCCAATCAATGGCTGTATATCCTGAAATATCAAAGCCAATAAATTTAAAAGGATTACCAAAACTGTTTAAAAAGCGCAGGGCGTTTGTTTTATTATCTTTATAATTAATACCAATCAGATCAAAACGTTTATCTTGTGCAATTTGCATAAGAATAGGATGCTCTTCGCGACAGGGCAAACACCAAGAGCCCCAAAAAATGACCAATGTGACACGTCCTTTAAACTGTTTTGAATTGAGATAACTTTCTTTATCAAGAAGAGGAAGATGAATATTGGGAGCAGGTTTTTCAGCCAATGCGTTTGGGAGAAGAGAAGAATCTTGAAGGTGTTTTTTATCCATAAAGTTGAAAAAAAACATCATGAGAAGAAGAAAAAGCACAAATGGTCCCAAAAAAAAAGCAGAACAGGTAAAGATATATTTTTTTTAAGTTTTGGAGGGATGTTTTTCATTATACTTTATCTTTTTGTGACAGCTCTTTTTTGTTTAGATGTTGGAGAATTTTTTTTTGGTATAGGGCTTTGCAAAGAATATATCCAATAAGACATAAGAGGGATATTGCAGAAAGCACATAGCTTAAAACAACAATTTGCTCGTGTTTAAGGGTGCTCAGGAAAAAATCAATTTTCTGAGATAGATTTCCTAAAAGTCCGCCGTGGATGCCATTTAGGTCGAGCATGATGAAGCGTCCTGTTGTTGTACACGACGGGATTTTTTAATCTGAAGTATTCGGATATAATGACTATTGATTTCATTTCGCATAGCCATCAAATAAAGAGCAATAAACATAAAGATAAAACAAAAGAGCATTGTTATAAGGGGCCATAACATAGCATTGTCGATTGTTGATCCTCCAGCACGTAACAATGATGCTGGTTGATGCAATGTATTCCACCAATTAACGGAAAATTTAATAACAGGGATATTAACAAATCCAACAAGTGTAAGAATTGCAGTAGCGCGAGCGGCTTTTACTTGGTTGTCAAAAGCACGCCCAAGCAGGATAATGGAGAGATAGATAAAAAGCAGAATTAAAACTGATGTTAATCGTGCATCCCAAACCCACCATGTTCCCCATGTAGGTCGCCCCCAAAGCGCTCCTGTCATGAGAGCCAAGGCGGTAAAAATTGCCCCAATAGGCGCTCCACATTTAAGTGCTACATCAGCAAGATGATATTTCCAAATCAGATTTCCTAATGCCGCTGCACTCATCGTTACATAGCAGAATGTAGACAACCACGCAAAGGGTACATGAAGGTACATAATCTTAACAGTAATGCCTTGTTGATAGTCATCAGGGGAATGCATCACTAGAATAAGCCCTAAGATAAGGAAACACAATGTTATGCCGGCCAACCAAGGTAAGACGACACTGCTTATTTTCATGAAAAGGGTGAAACTTGCAGGGAGTAACCTGATTTTATATGTACGAGATAGTTTATTCATAAAATTCATAATAGGCAGAGTTTTGCTATGCGGCAATCATCTTTTATTATTCTGATAAAAGTTTAAGCGTTATCGCAGCAACAAAAGAGCTAAAGAGACTCAAAAGAAGTGAAAAAGCGCTGAGAAGAGCTAGAGAAGTGAGAAAAGAGGTATTTGGGTTTATTGGGGCTGTAGCAGCGGAAACACCAAAAATCATAATTGGAATGATCCACGGCAAGATAATGATAAAAATAAGCAAAGTACTGTGCAACAATGAGGTTGCGAGTGCAGCGCCTATAGCACCAATAAAAATAATAGCTGGTGTTCCGCATAAAAGGGTAAGTATTGTTGTAAAAGTTATTGTTATATCTAAATGGAGCATGAGGGCTAAAATAGGTGTGGCAAAAATAAGAGGAAGCATTGTTCCTACCCAATGGGCAAGACATTTTGTAAAGACAATTAGTGTAAAACTTTGTCTTTTTCCTGAAAGGATAAATTGGTCGAGATTACCATCATCACGATCGATTTGGAAAAGTTTGTTCAGATTGAGGAGTCCTGCAAGAAGGGCTCCAAACCACAATATACCTGGTCCTATTTGTGCAAGAATTTTGGGATCTGGTCCAATGGTAAAGGGGGTTATGACAACAACAGCGATAAAAAACAATAATCCTGTTAGTGAAGTGGCTTGTAGCGCTAATAATAGTTTAAGATCACGCCAGAACAGTGCTTTCATTTTATTCTCTCCTAGAGAGGTAAAAATTTTTCCAGAGCGATGTTATGGTTTTCTGGAATGCCTATGGAATTATGAGTTGCAGCGATAATCATACCACCTTGATTGAGATGACGTTGGAAAATACGGGCAAGGAGTTTTTGGGCATGGTTATCAAGCCCAGATATTGGTTCATCTAAAATCCAAAGAGGACGATAGGAGAGCAAAAGGCGAGCAATAGCTACGCGTCTTTGTTGTCCAGTTGATAGAGCGTTAAAGGGTAAATGTTCAAGGTTAGAAAGACCAATATCGGCAAGAGCTTCATGCGCAAAACGTAAATGTTGACCGTAAAAATCTGCCCAAAATTGCAAATTATCAATGACAGATAAGAGAGGTTTCATAGCATTTTGAGGACCAAGATAATGACAAGCAGTTGCAACAGGGTATATTTGATCATGGTCTTTAAGTATTATATGACCTTCAGCAGCTTCAAGAAGACCGACAATGATTCGGAGTAATGTAGACTTTCCGATACCATTAGGACCGGTGATTGTCATAAGTTGCTGTGAAAATAAACAAAAAGAAAGACCTTTAAACAGAATTTCCTCGTTTCTGTAAGCGGCTAAATCTTTGCCTGATAACACCATGTGATTGCCTATTTTGTTTTTATTTTCATATTCTTTATTGCATTATAGAATAAAAAACACATTTTTTATGCAATTGTACCTAGAATAGTTCTAGAAATAGTTCTATAAGGGATACCTTACATCAATATCTGGTGTAAAATGGTTTCTGGCGCTGATTTCCGCATTATGCCTAGAGGGTGGAGGGGAAATGGATGGCGGAGGTAATTGCGTCTGCGCTCAAGCTGCGACCTTGACTCGTAGTTTGTGTTGTTCATTCCTGGAAATTGGGTGGTTATAGTATGAGGGTGGACAGTCATGACTCAAATTGATAGCTTTAATTGTCGTAGAGTATTAAATGTTGATGGCAAAGAATATACTTATTATAGCTTGATTGAAGCGGAGAAGAACGGACTTGAAGGTGTTTCTCGTTTACCGTTTTCGATGAAAGTTATTCTCGAAAATTTATTGCGATTCGAAGATGGTCGCACAGTTAAAAAAGAGGATATCTTCAATGTTGCTAAGTGGTTAAACGACAAAGGGAGCGCTGGGGCAGAAATTGCTTACCGTCCTGCACGTGTTCTTATGCAGGATTTTACAGGTGTTCCAGCAGTTGTTGATCTTTCTGCAATGCGTGATGCTATGGTTAAACTTGGCGGTAACGCTGAAAAAATCAATCCTCTCATTCCCGTTGATCTCATCATTGATCACTCAGTTATTGTTGATGCTTTTGGCAATTCCATGGCTTTTAAGGAAAACGTTGAGCATGAATATGAACGCAATGGTGAACGCTATCGTTTCCTTAAATGGGGGCAACAAGCCTTTCAAAATTTTCGCGTTGTTCCTCCAGGAACAGGGATTTGTCATCAGGTTAACTTAGAATATTTAGCACAATGTGTATGGATGAAGAATGAAGAGGGCTGTGAGACGATTTATCCTGACACCTGTGTGGGAACTGATTCGCATACGACTATGGTAAATGGTTTAGGGGTTTTAGGTTGGGGTGTTGGTGGTATTGAAGCAGAAGCAGCAATGTTAGGCCAACCTGTTTCTATGTTGTTACCTGAAGTGATTGGTTTTCGTCTAACAGGTAAACTTAAGGAAGGTGTAACAGCCACTGATCTCGTATTAACGGTGACCCAAATGCTACGTCGGAAGGGTGTTGTGGGTAAATTTGTTGAGTTTTTTGGTCCTGGTTTGGAGCATATGACGCTTGCTGATCGGGCAACGATTGGAAATATGGCACCTGAATATGGAGCAACGTGTGGTTTTTTCCCAATTGATAAGGAGACAGTGCGTTATCTCAATATGACAGGGCGTGATGAAAGTCGGATTGCCTTAGTGGAGGCTTATACCAAAGCACAAGGGATGTGGCATGATGAAATGGTGGCTCATCCCATTTTTAGTGATACAATTGAATTAGATATAGGAACCGTTGTCCCTTCTATGGCTGGTCCTAAACGTCCTGAAGGACGTATTGCGTTGGAAAATGTTGGACAGGGTTTTGAGAAGGCATTGGTCGAAGACTATAAGAAGACTTCTGGACAAGATACGCGTTATCAGGTTGAGGGTGAAGAATATACGCTTGGTCACGGTGATGTGGTGATCGCTGCGATTACGTCGTGTACGAATACATCGAATCCAAGTGTTCTTATTGCAGCGGGTCTTTTGGCACGAAATGCTGTGGCAAAGGGTCTTAAGAGTAAACCATGGGTAAAAACTTCTTTTGCACCTGGTTCACAAGTCGTTGAAGCTTACCTTCAAAATTCGGGTCTGCAAAAAGATTTAGATGCATTAGGATTTAACTTAGTAGGATTTGGGTGCACAACATGTATTGGGAATTCTGGTCCTTTGCATCTAGCTATTTCCAAAACGATTAATGAGAATGGTATAATTGCATCTGCGGTTCTTTCAGGAAATCGTAATTTTGAAGGGCGTGTTTCCCCTGATGTGCAAGCGAATTATTTAGCTTCACCACCGTTAGTTGTTGCACATGCGCTCATCGGGACGGTGTGTAAAGATTTAACCAAGGAGCCTCTAGGTGAAGATTCAAATGGCCACCCCATTTATTTGAGAGATATTTGGCCAACTTCTCAAGAAATACAGGAGTTTATCGAAAAAAATGTTACGCGGAAGGTTTTTGCCGAAAAGTATGCAGATGTTTTTAAGGGAGATGAAAATTGGCAAAAAGTTCAGATTCCTACGGGTTCTACCTATTCTTGGGATGAGCAATCCACCTATGTACGCAATCCACCTTATTTCGATGATATGCAGAAAACACCTGATATCTTACCAGATATTAAAGATGCACGGATTTTAGGTTTATTTGGTGATAAAATCACGACGGATCATATTTCTCCTGCTGGTTCTATTAAAGCAGCTTCTCCTGCCGGAAAATATTTAATGGATCATGGTGTTAAAGTGGCTGATTTTAATCAGTATGGAACGCGTCGTGGGAATCATGAAGTTATGGTGCGTGGGACCTTTGCCAATATTCGCATTCGTAATTTCATGTTAGGGGAAAATGGTCGAGAAGGAGGTTATACGATTCATTATCCGTCAGCGGTAGAACAAACCATTTACGATGCAGCAATGGCGTATAAACAAGAAGGTATTCCACTCGTTGTTTTTGCAGGTATTGAATATGGTAATGGATCATCCCGCGATTGGGCTGCCAAGGGGACCAATCTTCTTGGTGTCAAAGCAGTGATTGTGCAGTCTTTTGAAAGGATTCATCGCTCTAATCTTGTTGGTATGGGCATTGTCCCTTTTGTCTTTGAAGAGGGACTAAGTTGGAAATCTTTAGGCTTAAAGGGAGATGAAAAGGTGACAATTGAAGGGATTCATAACTTGAAACCTCGTCAAAAGACTGTAGCGAAAATTACTTTTTCTGATGGTACGGTAAAAACCGTTCCATTATTATGCCGTGTTGATACTGAAGATGAGCTAGATTATTTGCATCATGGTGGAATTTTGCAATATGTCTTGCGTAAGTTAGCCGTTTAAATTCTTTTGTTTGTTAAGGAATATCTATTATTAAGCTATAAAGTTGCGGATCAAAGAGTTTGGCTTCGTTTTTTTATGGCTATCTTTGAAAATCTAATTGACGTTAGCTTTAGGATTGCGCTATAAACCACACAGTTATAGGCAGCTTTATAGTTTTGCTTGGGTTTGATTTATTTATATTGGTAGAGTTGTTATTGAGACTCATTTTACCAAGGTGTTGAAAGAGAGATTATATTTATGGCGAATACACCTTCTGCTCGAAAAGCGGTGCGCAAGGTTGTGGCGCGCACACAGGTTAATAAGGCCCGCCGTTCACGCGTTCGTACTTTTATACGTAAGTTTGATGATGCTTTAGCGGGTGGCGATAAGGCATCTGCAGAGATTGCATTTAAGAATTTTGAGCCTGAAATTATGCGTGCAGTTTCTAAAGGGGTTTTTCATAAAAATGCTGCTGCGAGGAAAGTATCGCGTTTAGCTAAACGTTTGAAGGCTCTCAGCGTTTAAGCTTTTCTCCTTTAATTGAGAACAAAGCCAGTATCCATGAGGATGCTGGCTTTTTGTTTATTATTTCAAAAAGTTTCTATTGAAAATAAGAATCGATAATGATTCTCCACTTGAAAAAGGAGAGAAAGTTTATAGGGGGAGGTATGGTTATCCACAAGCTTTGTGGATTTGTACAGAGTCTTTTTTGTCAAGCATTTTATTTTTTTTTTTAAATCTGAAGAGATTCTTTAATTATTGGTAAATTTAGAGAAAAAAAATGAATTGAATCAATATTTTTTTCAGTCCTCATTAATATAAGCATTTTTTTCGGGTTTTTTGATTTTATTTTGACCTCTTGCATTTTACCTCTGCTGTTTTGTATGGTTCTTATGAAGACTAAGAAGCATGAAGGGGTCACATCAGCGCATTATTCTGTATTTTGTTGAATACAAGATGTTTTGATTTAGGCTTTTCGAAACTTTTGTGTTGGAGAGGTTTTCTGACGGTTTTTTAGTTTTCTTAATGGATATGTTTACCATTTGAGAAGGGTGGGTCATATCATGAGTGCAAGTAAATCTTATTGGTCATCTTTGTTAGTGGGGTTGTGATGAGGCTATCCTAGGGGAGGGTGAGTAATCTTATTTGGGGTAGGGCGTTTTGCCTTCGCTAGATTTATTTTAGTTGTTTGGCAGGACAAAATTTTATTTTTATCAGGATGGAAGATGGTGGATAAATTGAACTCTAAAGCTAGTTCCTTTAAAAGGGTTTCGGTAAATATCCTGTCGGCAGAGAACATAATAAAGAATAGGATGACGGAAAGTGATGAGAACGTTTGTAGAAATGCTTCTATAGGGCATTCTATTGTTTCAGAGGAGGAAAGTGCGGCGGCTTTTATACGTGTTATGGCGCAATTAAAGGTGCAGGTTGGTGTTGAGGCTTATACCAGTTGGTTTGGACGTGTGAAGCTTGCTGAATATAGTCATACTCTTGTAAAGCTTTCTGTTCCTACTGCTTTTTTACGTTCATGGATTAATAATCACTATGGTTCTCTTCTGACTCATTTATGGAAACAGGAGAATTCAGCAATTCTTCGCGTTGAAGTTATTGTTCGTGGTATGGAACGCGTTTCAAGAGATGCCGTTTGTAAAAGAAGTGTTCCTCCTGTTGTTCTAGAGGAGCAGGCGACTTCATCTTTTGTTGAAAGTTGCGCAGAGCATTCAGTTAAGAATTCTCAAACGGGAGTTTTTGGATCTCCACTTGATTCTCGCTATACTTTTGAAAGTTTTGTTGAGGGTGCTTCTAATCGTGTTGCTTTAGCAGCAGCGCGTTCCATTGCAGAGGGGCATAAAAGTGCCTTACGTTTTAATCCTCTTTTTATTCACGCATCTGTTGGCTTAGGAAAAACACATTTGCTTCAAGCGATTGCTGCTTCTGCATTGAAGCGTTTAACGTCTGCGCGCGTTATTTATTTAACTGCTGAATATTTTATGTGGCGTTTTGCAACAGCTATTCGTGATAATGATGCTCTTTCTTTTAAAGAACAGCTTCGTGATATCGACCTTTTGATTATTGATGATATGCAGTTTTTGCAGGGTAAGTCGATACAACATGAGTTTTGCCATTTGCTTAATATGTTGCTTGATAGTGCAAAACAGGTTGTTGTCGCTGCAGATCGTCCACCAGCAGAATTAGAATCGCTTGATCTTCGCGTTCGCTCTCGTCTTCAGGGAGGGGTCGCTCTTGAAATTGAAGCACCAGATTATGAAATGCGTTTGCAAATGTTGCACCAGCGGTTGAAGGTGGCACAACAAGATGATGGCATGGTATCAATTTCTGATGATATCTTGGAATATATTGCGAAAACGGTTTTAGGGTCTGGGCGTGATATTGAAGGTGCGTTTAATCAGCTCTTGTTTCGTCAATCTTTTGAGTCTGATTTATCTTTAGAGCGGATTGATGAGTTATTAGGTCACTTGACACGTCCTGGTGAACCTAAGCGTATTCGGATTGAAGAAATTCAGCGTACGGTAGCACGCCATTATAATGTTTCTAAACAGGACTTGTTATCTAATCGTCGAACACGTACGGTTGTGAAGCCACGGCAAGTTGCAATGTATTTAGCAAAAATATTAACTCCTCGCTCATTGCCAGAAATTGGGCGCCGTTTTGGTGGGCGTGATCATACAACAGTTTTACATGCTGTGCGTAAAATTGAAGATTTGGTTTGTGGTGATCAGACCTTGGCTAAGGAACTTGAGTTGCTTAAGCGGTTGATTGGAGAACAGGCTGTATAGTGTTTATCGTTTCTTTCTTTGGAGAGGCTTTAAAGAATTTAATGAAAAGATTTATTTTTTCTTATGCAGGAGTGACTTGCCATTTTAAGAGAGGTTTAATAAACTCTAGCAGGCGATTCTCTAAAGGGATCTATTCTTTAATTCTAAGGAATTCTTATAGTTTTTAGTAAATCATACGGGGCTTTTATGCGTATTACAGTTGATCGCAGTCAATTTCTCAAGTCTCTTGGTCGGGTTCACCGTGTGGTAGAGCGCCGTAATACTGTTCCTATTTTATCGAATGTGTTGATTGATGCAGAAAATGGCCGTGTACAGTTAAAAGCAACAGACCTTGATTTAGAGGTTATGGAATCTTTTGCAGTTAATGTTAAACAAGCTGGAGCAACAACTGTTCCGGCACATTTGCTCTATGATATCATTCGAAAACTTTCTGATAGCAATGAAGTTGTATTATTCCTCGATGAGAATCAAGCAGGTACAATGTCCGTTGTTTCGGGTTGTGCACATTTTCAGCTTCAATGTCTTCCGAAGGCAGACTTTCCAGAGTCGCTTCCTGGGCAATTTGGTTATCGTTTTTCTCTATCGGCATCAGGCTTAAAACATTTACTTGATTGTACACAATTTGCTATTTCTACTGAAGAAACCCGTTATTATCTTAATGGTATTTATTTCCATATTATTAATGATGGTGTTTTGAAATTGCGTTTGGTTGCAACTGATGGTCATCGTTTGGCACAAGTTGAGATGGAAGCTCCTTCGGGAGTTGAGGGAATGCCTGGTGTTATTGTTCCCCGTAAAGCTGTAGGAGAATTGCAAAAACTTCTTTCAGAAGAAAATGATAGCGATGTATGTATAGAGCTTTCGGAGACAAAAATTCGTTTTTCTATAGGCTCTGTGATTTTTACATCAAAATTAATTGATGGAACATTTCCAGATTATCAACGTGTTATCCCTCTTGGAAATGATAAAGAATTAATTGTTAATAGGCAGGACTTTTCTTCTGCAGTTGATCGTGTTTCAACGATTTCAAGTGATCGGGGGCGAGCAGTTAAATTAACGATTGAGCATGGACAGTTAAGGCTTGTTGTTAATAGCCCAGATTCGGGCAGTGCAGAAGATCAATTATCAGTAACTTATGCATCTGAACCGCTTGAGATAGGATTTAATTCACGTTATCTTTTGGATATTGCTGGGCAGCTTTCAAGTGATGAGATGGTTTTTATGTTGGCTGAGGCTGGAGCACCAGCTCTGATTCGTGATAATGATGATGCGGATGTGCTCTATGTACTGATGCCTATTCGCGTTTAGGGGCAGTTGTTTTGCAATGCATGGCCAGTCATGTGCACAAAGTGGCAGTGAGGCAGCTGAAGCTTTTACGTTATCGCAATTATTCTTTTTTCAATATTCATTTTTCTGGTCAGCATGTGGTTTTTACTGGCCATAATGGTGCTGGTAAGACGAATCTTTTAGAGGCGTTATCTTTTCTTTCTCCTGGTCGTGGTTTGCGGCGTGCTGTTTATTCTGACGTTAGCTTTGTAGATGGTGGTGGTGGAGGATTTGTTGTATTTGCGCGTCTTGAATGCGCTCTTTATGGTGAAGTAAAGATTGGTACAGCTTTTGAGGTTAGCGATAACAGTCGAAAGGTCCATATTAATGGTGTGAATGAGTCGAGTGATTGCCTAACAGATTATTGTCATATTAGTGTCCTAACACCGTCTATGGATGGTCTTTTTACAGGTCCTTCACTTGAGCGCCGTAGTTTTTTGGACCGTATGGTTTTGGCGATTGATCCCTTGCATAGGCGCCGCATAGCCGATTATGATAGAGCTATGCGCGCACGTAATCGTTTGTTTTTAGATGGAAATGAAGATTGTGCTTGGTTTGATGCTTTAGAAAAGCAAATGGCAGAATTGGCGACAGCTATTTCTGCGGCGCGTGTTGATGTTATTCGTCTTTTAAATGACATGTTTACACAAATGCCCTCACATATACCTTTTCCACGAGCTTTTTTGCAAATTGATGGTTTTTTAGAAACAGCTCTTAGTGAAATATCAGCAACTGAAGTTGAAGAACAATTTTGTGATCGATTACGGCATAATCGCGCAATGGATCGTGCTGCTGGTCGGACGTTAGAAGGACCACATCGTGCAGATTTGCAGGTTTTTTATGCTGATAAAAATAGAGCAGCAACATCTTGTTCAACAGGTGAACAAAAAGCGCTGCTAACAGGTTTAGTTTTGTGTCATGCACGTCTAACAGGTATGATGTCGGAAAGATCTCCCATTCTTCTTCTTGATGAAATGGCTGCCCATCTTGATTCGCATCGACGTGCTGCTCTATTTGATATTCTTGATGATTTAGCTGTACAAACATTTATGACAGGAACAGATCGTCTTTTATTTGATGACTTAAAAGGACGCGCAGAATTCTTTGAGATTAAGGATGGAGCTTTATTGCCGTAAAAACATGCTAAATATTTTTTTAATAAGTGATAGGTCTGAAAGAAAAGGCTTGCTATGTCAGAGATAATAACGATTTTAAATGGTCCTAATTTAAATTTTCTAGGTCAACGTGAGCCAGAAATTTATGGAACTGAAACTCTAGAAGATATTGAAAAAAGATGCAGAGAATGGGCAAAAAAAAATGATATTATAATAAATTTTTATCAAAGTAATTATGAAGGGCAATTAGTGGCATGGATACAAGAAGCAATAGAGGCAAGTTCTGGATTGATCATTAACCCAGCGGCTTACAGTCATACATCTGTTGCACTTCTTGATGCCCTAAAAATGTTTTCAGGGCCGAAAGTAGAAGTTCATTTATCTCATATTTATCAGCGTGAAGCTTTTCGTCACCATTCTTATACATCTGCAGGTGTAGATGCTACCATAACTGGGTGTGGAGGTGTTGGATATCGGTTTGCACTTGAGTATATTGCAAAACAATTAAGCAAAACAATTAAATTGTGATAGGTAAAGAGTAAGCGTTTAATAAGAGTAATATAGGCATTTAATTCTCTTGATAATTATTTTCAAATCTGTACAATGTGAGGTATATATTTATGACAGTTTTTAGTGCGTATGACGGGGGTAAATAGAGATGAAAAGCTTTGTTAGACAATTAGAAATGCTTGTGATTTTAGGGGGAGCACTGCTTTTGTCTGGTTGTAAAATTGATGTTATGCAGCCATCAGGGTATGTTGCACGTCAACAGCTCATTTTGATCGTTGTTTGTGTGGTGGTGATGCTTTGTATTGTTATCCCAGTTATGGTGAGTGTGGTATTTTTAGCTATAAAATATCGTGCATCGAATATGAAAGCGGACTATTCTCCTGATTGGGCACATTCAAATAAAATTGAAGCATTGATGTGGGGTATTCCAGTTGTAATTGTAATGGTTTTAGGTTCATTAACAGCTTATTATACCTATAAGCTTGAACCTACAAATCCTCTTCCAGTGGAAGTTGTAGGTGAAGGAAAGCCATTACAGATTGATGCTGTTGCTCTTGATTGGAAATGGCTTTTTATTTATCCTGAATACGGTGTTGCATCGATTAATGAGATTTATGCGCCTGAAGGACGTCAAGTTTTATTGCAATTGACGTCAGAGAATTCTGTCAATGCTTTTTGGGTTCCCAAATTGGGTACAGTTCTTTACGCTATGCCGCAGATGAATGCTAAGTTGCATTTGGTCGCTGAAGAGCAAGGAGTATTCAAAGGAGCCTCAGCAAATTATAGTGGTGATGGTTTTTCGGGTATGCGGTTTAAGTGGCATTCTGTGTCTTTGCAGGATTTTGAGGATTGGATTGTAAAAGCTCGGGCTAATGGTCGAGTACTTGATCGTTCATCTTATCGTCAACTTTCTATTGCGCCTCGTATGGGTGATATTGCTGCGAAGGAAAAAGATGCTGAAGTTCGTTATTTTGCACCTGTTGAGAAGCGGCTTTACTATCGTGTTGTTAATCGATGTGTCGATGAAAAGACGGTATGTAATGAAGATTTAATGAAACGTGCTGCTGCTCAGACGCTATGGGGTGCACTATGTTCAGTATTTGATCCTGATGTTATTTAACAGAGTCAATAAAGTAAAGAGCCCTTTTAACAAAGGTTTCTTTAAAACTTGAATTTCATTTGAAATGGGTTGAGAAATGTTTGGAAGACTTACAGATCCTACGGCAGGTGCTTTTCATGCGCTTGCACATGAACCGATCGTTTTGTATACATGTATTGCGATTGTTTTGGTTGGTTTAATTGCTGTTATTGCTCTAACAGTACTTGGGTGGTGGGGGATTCTATGGCGAAATTGGATTACAACGGTTGACCATAAACGCATAGGTATTATGTACATCGTTCTTGGAATTATTATGCTTGTTCGCGGTTTTGCGGACGCACTTATGATGCGAACGCATCAAGCTTTAGCTCTTGGGAGTGAAACAGCAGGTTATTTGCCCCCTGAGCATTTTGATCAAATTTTTTCGGCACATGGTACGATCATGATTTTTTTCATGGCCACGCCTATTTTATTTGGTCTTTTTAATTATCTTATACCACTTCAAATTGGTGCGCGTGATGTTGCTTTTCCCTTTGCAAATAATCTAGGTTTTTGGATTACGGCTGCAGGGGCGATATTGATTAACATATCCCTAGGTGTTGGGAATTTTGGTCGTGGTGGTTGGTTGATGTATCCACCTTTTACAGAATTGCAAACGAGTCCAGATACAGGGGTAGATTATTATTTATGGTCACTTCAGCTTTCTGGTATTGCAACAACAATGGGATCAGTGAATTTTATTGCAACGATGATTAAAATGCGTGCTCCTGGAATGACAATGATGAGAATGCCTATTTTTTGTTGGAGTGCTTTTGTCAGCAATGTTCTTATTGTAGTTATTTATCCTGTTTTGGCTGTAGCATTTGCACTCTTGGCATGTGATCGTTATTTGAACATGAATTTCTTTACCAATGTTGGTGGCGGAAATCCGATGGTATGGATTAACTATGTTTGGGTTTTTGGTCATCCTGAGGTTTATGTTTTGGTTGTTCCTGCTTTTGGAATTGTTTCTGAAGTTGTATCAACTTTTTCTTCAAAACGCCTCTTTGGTTATACTTCAATGATATGGGCCATGTTGGTTATTTTGATTCTTTCGCTTCTTGTTTGGGGACATCATTTCTTCACAATGGGTGGGGGTGAAGCTGTAAATACCTTCTTTAGTATTGCTACGATGATTATTGCAGTTCCAACCGGTGTAAAAGTTTTTAATTGGCTGCTTACGATGTATAGAGGTCGGATTCGCTTTGAGCCTCCTATGCTTTGGTGCATGGGTATGATCTTTACATTTGTTGGTGGTGGATTAACAGGTGTTTTATTATCTATTGTTCCTGCTGATTGGCAGTTTCATAATTCGCTCTTTTTGATAGCACATTTCCATCATACAATTATTGGAGGTGTGGTTTTTGCGTACTTAGCGGGGATTGCATTTTGGTTTCCAAAAGTTTTTGGTTATAAACCAAATCGCATACTAGGTATTACATCTTTTTGGTGTTGGTTTATTGGTTTTTACCTTGCCTTTTTCCCCGTTTATGCGCTTGGTTTAATGGGGGCGACGCGTCGTCTTCAGCATTACATGGAACCTAGTTGGCAGCCGATGTTTATTATTGCTGCATTGGGTGCTTGTATTATCTTACTTGGTATCCTTTGTTTTGTGCTACAGGTTGTTTTGGCGATTTGGTACGGTATTAAGCATAAAGGGCACTTACCGGTAACATTAAATGATTCTTGGGGTGATGCACGTACACTTGAATGGTTTACCTCTTCACCACCTCCTTCCTATAATTTTGCCCTCCTTCCAAAGATACAGTCTGATGATGCTTATTGGAATATGAAGAAAAGTGGTTATCAACGGCCGACAAGTGGATTTACAAAAATTCATATGCCATCGAATACATCGGCTGGAATTATTGCTGGCTTCTTCTCATTAGTTGTTGGTTTTGCGCTTGTTTGGCATATTTGGTGGCTTGTTGCGGTTGGACTGGTTGGTTTTATCGCAACGCTTGTGTGTCATTCATTAACAGGTGATCATCATGGTTACTATATTCCAGCTGAAGAAGTGCAAAAAACTGAAGATGCCTTTACGGCTGTTCTTAAAGAACGAGGAGTAATAGTATGAGTGCTGTAACAATGAATAACGCGAGCACTATAGATGAACTTCACCACGATAGTAGCTCGGTAATGACGTTTGGTTTTTGGGTCTATATTCTTTCAGACTTAATCCTGTTTTCGACACTGTTTTCAAGTTTTGCTGTATTTTCTGCTTCTTATGGTGGTGGTAAAGCGGGCAGTGAGTTTATAGATTTAAAGTTTGTTTTGGTTGAGACTGCTTTCTTGTTGTTTTCATCCGTCACTTATGGCTTTGCAATGGTACAAGCACATAAAAATAACATCAGTGGTGTGCGTTTATGGATGGCTATTACCTTTGTATTGGGGTGTTGCTTCATTGGTATGGAACTTTACGAATTTCATGAACTTTTGAGTGAGGTTTTTTATTTCGATCCAAATGCTTATGCGGGTATTGATCCTGCAACAGGTTTACAGCTTTTTGGACGGGAAATTCTCTCTGCTTATTGGTCAGCATTTTTTGCTTTGGTTAGCACCCATGGACTTCACGTAAGTGTTGGCCTTCTTTGGATGGTTGTGATGTTTTTTCATCTTCGTCGTAATGGCTTGGATCAGAACAATAAGACACGTTTAGCATGCCTTTCCATTTTTTGGCATTTACTTGATATTGTATGGATTGGTGTTTTCACCATGGTTTATCTATTAGGAGCGTTGTGATGAGCGTGCAAAATGAAACACATGGTCCCAGTACTGGTTCCTATTTGGTTGGTTTTATTCTGGCTGTATTTTTCACTTTGGGTTCTTTTATTCCTGTGATGTATGGAATGATGGAAAGTTGGGCAGTTAGTACAAAGGTTGCGTATCTTATTGGGATGGCGATTATTCAGATTATAGTACAAATTGTTTTCTTTTTGCACTTGAATTCTGGTCCAGACGCCAAGTGGAATTTAAGCGCGTTGTGGTTTGCTGCTATTTGCGTTTTTGTTATTATTGGGGGAACTTGGTGGGCTATTTCTCATTTGAATTATAATATGATGGGTGGTTCAGGACGTGTTATTGAACCGGAAATATCAAGTAGAGATGATTCTTCAGTGTCTGAGCAGTTATCAACCAAAGATATATCCGTAAGAAAACAGCCAGAAAAGATACAGGGCTCAGAGGTTTCGATGGAGCAAGGTGCAAGTACGCAAACTCTTGTAGAACAGGCACCTAGTTCAGAAATGCCTATGGGGCAGGGTCTAGGTACGCAAACTCCTGTAGATCAAGCACCTGGTTCAGAAATGCCCATGGGGCAGGGTCTAGATACGCAAACTCCTGTAGATCAAGCACCTGGTTCAGAAATGCCCATGGGGCAGGGTCTAGGTACGCAAACTCCTGTAGATCAAGCACCTGGTTCAGAAATGCCCGTGGGGCAGGGTCTAAGTACGCAAACTCCTGTAGATCAAGCACCTGGTGCAGAAATGCCTATGGGGCAGGGTCTAAGTACGCAAACTCCTGTAGATCAAGCACCTGGTTCAGAAATGCCCATGGAGCAAGATCCAAATACGCAGTTTCCTGTGGAGTAGTTGTTAGAAATATCTATGGAGCTGATGCAGCATGTATCAGCTCATAGAAGAAATTCGTAGGATATAAAGAAGGAGATAAGTACAAGATATCAGTGGAATGAGTATTATTATTTTGAATATACTTTTAATTTAAAAGAGAAAGTCCGTGGGGTATTTAGTCAATCTTTAATTTTTAAGATAAATAGCTATTTGTAGAATATACAAAAAGTGATGTTTGTAAAATTTACTACAAAGAAAGAGAATGTGCGAAACAAGTTTTTATATTGTGTGGGATAAAAAGCTACGAAGAAGTAATATTTTTAGATTTAAAGAATTTATATTAAAGATAGCATTAAAATTATTTGTAATAATAATATGCAATTGAAATCAAAAATTTAGAGAATAATCAGAAAATTTAATGAAAACCGTTGCAATGACAGTTATAGGTGCTGGTTCTTTTGGTACTGCATTAGCGATAGCTCTTGCCCGTAATGGTCATAATGTTTTACTTTGGGGATATAGTCCTCAACATATCAAAGAATTACAGGAACAACGTTGTAATCAAGTATATTTACCCGATATTCGATTTCCTGACAATTTATTACTTGAAGCTTCGCTTGAAACTGCAATAACGGCAAGTCACAATATATTAATCGCTGTTCCAAGCCATGTATTTCATCAAGTTTTGTATAATATTCAGCCTTATTTAGATCAGCATTCACGCGTTATTTGGGCGACAAAAGGTTTAGAACATGGGACCGGACGTTTCTTACAAGAGGTTGCTCGTGAGATTTTAGGTGAAAAAATTCCTTTAGCTGTTTTTTCTGGACCAACTTTTGCTCAAGAACTAGCTATTGGTTGGCCTACTGCAATGACGATAGCAGCTTCTGATGTTGAGTTTGGTAAAGAATTGCAGCAACTTTTTCATTGTGACAAAAGTTTTAGAGTTTATAAAAGTTCAGATATGATTGGTGTTCAATTAGGGGGGGCAGTCAAAAATGTTATTGCTATTGGTGCAGGAATATCAGATGGCATAGGTTTTGGGGCAAATGCACGAATAGCTCTTATCACACGAGGACTAGCTGAAATCAGTCGTTTAGGGGGGGCTATGGGTGCTGAGCTTTCCACATTTATGGGAATGACAGGCTTAGGTGATCTGGTTTTGACATGTACTGATAATCAATCACGTAATCGTCGTTTTGGAATACTTCTTGGTAAAGGAATAGATATAAAAGAAGCGGAAAAACAAATTGGTCAGGTTGTGGAAGGATACTTAAATACCAAGGAAGTACATACGTTGGCGCAGCGTATTGGGGTAGAAATGCCCATTGTAGAACAAATTTATCAAATTCTCTATTGTGGTAAAAACATAACTGAAGCGGCAAACACATTATTAGGCCGCGCCCTCAAGGACGAAATACAATAATATCCTGTTTTTAAATAATTCAAATCATAAAAAATAGAAACATGCTATGATAGACATATAAAATAGATTGTATTGATGGTTGTATAAGGCAGTCATATTCCAGAAAATTATAGATTCATATCATTCGATTCTTTATGAAACATGGCTGAAATATAAAAGTTTTGGCTTTTGTCTAAGAGCTATCTCTTTGAAGATAAATTATCGTTTCCACTTACACATGTTTATGTAATGTAATGAACAAGATATTTTTATTGTCTCTTAAATTCATCTTACAATGATATTTGCAAACAGAATAATACAAGATTCATTAGGTAGAAGCATCTTATTTATGTAACGTATAAGCTAAGAATATCGGGGCAGGGATATTGCGAATCTCTGTTTTTGTAATTCTTTAAAACAAGAAGACAATCTAATTTGGGAAGAAGATGAAATTTTAAACCTGAAAATCGGTTCCCATTTCTACAATCATTTTTAAATTCAGTTTTACGCTATCTAAAGCAATATCTTTTAAATAATGGAGATTATCTCACACCTTTATTTTTCTCATTTTCTAATGAAAGCATTTCTCTGATGTGTCAGATAAAATAGAACGCCCAAAAAAACACGATTGCTGTTATATATTCACGTGCTTGTTTTAAAGAGACCTCTCTTAAAACTTCCAAGTCCACTTCGCGACGGTGACCGTGAATAGTGTAACCGATAAAGCCATTGTGCACATCCCCATTTTTACGTTTATGAAGGAGGAAGCCGAGCATCATTACACCCCCCAATGTTGAGACAGCTCTAGGCACTTTAAGCCTTTTATTTTCTCACATGTCAATTCTGTTTTTTATATGTAAGAAATGATTTTTGGAATTATAACTTTGAAAGTCTAAGATTGAAAAAAATGTTATTGTACTTGTTTGTGGCTGTCATTTAAACTGAAAGAATAATCTGATTATAAAGATAATAAATTGGTTTATATGAATAATTTATTTTTGTATTGAATTAATTAAAAATATGCGTTTACTTGTCACAAGTAGATTAATATGTGGATAAAAATTATTAAAGATACTTCTAATGAATCATCTCAAGTGTCAAGGGTTGTTTCAATATTAGAACATGGCAAGTAAAATGACGGTGTTGGTTTGTCATCTGTATAAACATTAAAATGGTGGTAAAAAAAGGATTTTATGTACTTCACAAGGATTTTTTATACGTTCTACAGGTACCATTGTGAAATGGAATGGCGTGCATTGAGAGATATCTTTAAAAAAAATGCATGAAAGAGCAACAGCTATAGTATTTTGGGGCGTTCTATTTTACCAGATACATTAGAGAAATGCTTTCATTAAAGAATAATAGTAAGATTAATGATTGATTTCTTTACGCCTTCATATTCATCCTAAATTAGATTGTATTTGCGTTTCAAGAATAAATCAAACGGTAGGAATATTTTTTTCAATTTGCTACACAAAAGCTGAAACTAAGGATTTTAATAATTCTCTAATCTCTTTTTCAAACTACGGTGGCATGAGGGCTGGGGATTGATTTATAAGCAACTGTAGCTTGCCAGCGGGTTTTGTATATTTTGCCACTAGGTTTTGTACCAATTTATTTTTTTTCAAAGAGTTTTTAAGGTGTTCTCAAAGGGTCTTCAAAGGCCTTTCAAAGATCATTTAAAGCCCCTTTTTCTTTTCTGCTCAAATCGCAATTTGAGATGATCAACTCCTTGAGTTGGAACGTATTATTTGAGAAGCAACATATATAAGATGTGTTCACCTCTTTTAGTCAAATTGACTGATGATTTTTCTGTATCCCAAACACATTATTCAAGTACATTATTAAAGGGAGAAGCATTTAAAGAATTCGGTCAAGTTGACCGAATTGTTCTTCAGTCTGCAATTATGCAATGTTATACTATTGCTCCTTTGAGGAATTAGGTAAACATTACCCTATTGCTGTACTCACACAATAGGATCAACTTGATCCTATTTCTCGTTTTAGCAATTGGTGCAACTTGCACCTATTCCTCTAAATGCCCTTCATCACCAATCAAAGGGACAAGTTGTCCCTTTGATTTTCTGTCACTCAGAGGTTTCCTTTTCTCCTGCCTCTTTTCCCTTGTTTGGTGTCTCAAAGGTGATTTCTGTTGTGTATCCGCTTTGTTTTTCATAGCGGTGGGTGACGGTAGCGGCTTTCCATGGCCCATTGATTTCGCCGCGAAACCCTTGCAATAAAAGAGGTTGATCCGCCATGATTTCAGGGCGTCCCTCAAGAGACAAAGAGCCACTGCCCACAGCACGACATAAGCGGTCCGATTCGGAAGCAGCAGCAGCTCGTGCTTCCTCCTCACAAGTGTAACAAGTCCGCAAACGCCGCACGGGACCGCTAAACCCTGTCTGATGCTTGACTTGGCATTGCTGCCCTTTTGAGCGATCAAAATAAGAAGCTTCAATAGTGCCGTATTGCGTGCGTGGCTCTAACGTGAATTCCCAGTTAGAACAGTCGTGCTTATGAAGTTCGAGTGCTGGTAAATTATCCCCGCTTAAAAATAAAAACTTATGGTCTTTGATTAAAAAACGCGCCTGCATGCGATCTGCAAGACGGGTTAAAAAATCAACAGCGGATTGGTCTGTGCGTATCACATAAGCTAAAGATGTTTTAGTGAACTGGGGGCTAACCTTGGCTTGATAGCCATGACGTTTGGCGAGTGTTTCGACAATCTCTCCAACAGTTTTGTGATCAAAATGCTCACTTGTCTGTTCTTTGAGTTCCTTGCGCATCGAGGCGCTTTTGCCACAAAGGCGCAAAATCTCTCCATCACTACCCCCTGAGCTTACAACCGATTCGACAACAAAACGCCCCATAAAGGCACTGATGCTGTTCTCATAACCAAAGATCACCTGTAGCGCACTGTTACTTGAGGGAACCTCTAAATCATTACCACTATCATCAAACTCTGCTTCAAATGTATCGGCTTCATTACCGGCATGATCCGTAATGGTTGCGGTTAAAAGACGCTGGTAAAAAACCTCATGAACAGGTTTGTCTTCCACCTTGACCACAATAAAGGGGTATGTGCGCATTAATCCCATAACCGCCTCACCATGCTGTTCTTTTCTTGGCTAACAAACTCAGGCAGAATGACCTTTAAGCCCCATGGCAACAGAGCACCATACCCTGCAATACCTGGATTGGCTTCCAGTGTGGCTTCTAAATAACCGTTTTTACCTCTTCTAAAATTGCATTTAAAGCGTCAAATAGAGGCTGAAAAAGAATACTTCAAAACTACATAAGATACAGCTTAATGCCTCTCTAAAATGAAAAATGAAAGTGGAAATCTTTTTACATTAAAAAATTTATATAAATTATTGATAAAAAATACTTTTTACTCAATTTTTAGAGATTTCCACTTATATATGGAAATCTTTTTTGCTTTTTTGGTCATTTTTGGCTGATTTTGATGTCAATTGAACTTTTAGATTGATTTTTTTCACCGGGTCTTCAAAGGCGGTTTTCTGGGATTTCACAGACTTTTCAAAATTTTTCACAGGGTTTTCAAAGACCTTTCAAAGCCCTCTCTCATTTTTACCATGAAAACGCACTTTTTTCTGATTTTCACTCTTTTTAGCTCTTTTTTACAATTTTAGGTGTCAAAATCTATTTTGACAAAACGCGCATTTAATGCTAAATTTTATACATAAAAACAACAAATTACCACGTATTCCTACTTAATCCCACCTTTTCCCACTTAGTATAAAACCTAGTGTCAAACTACAACAACGACAAAAGCGTATGCTTTAGTAAGGTAAATAACGTCATAAAATACAAAATTTATCAACCATGGATTGAAGAAATATTCCGGATTTTTATAAAATATTTTGCGAAACAGGGCATCGTACATCTTGGTTTTGTATTGACTTATTCTTACAAATATTCCTTACGCCATATTATTATAAGTCAATACACTATTATATAGCTGAGAAAGTAATCAATACCCGATTAAAGCACTATGCACATGATTGATTTTATTTTTTAGTGCAATGAAATAAAATTTATCCTTCTTGGGAATCGTCACTTTTTTTCAGTTCTTCAAGTATTGGCATAGACATGATGTTATATCCTGAATCAACATAATGAATTTCACCTGTAACACCTGATGATAAGTCAGAGAGTAGATAAAGAGCAGATTTTCCAATTTCATGAATATTTACGGTACGCCGTAATGGGGCATTACGCCGTTGATGTGAAAATATTGCACGTGCAGCTGCAATACCATTACCTGCTAAAGTTCTAACAGGACCAGCGGAAATCGCATTGACACGAATATTTTGAGGACCAAAGTCCGCAGCTAAATAACGTACCATAGCTTCTAAAGCTGCTTTAGCAACACCCATGATGTTATAATTAGGCACAACTTGCTGTGAAGCACCATAGGTAAGAGTTAAAAGTGTTCCTCCATTGGGCATAAGTTTACCGGCGCGCTGGGCAATTTCAGTAAAGGAATAAGCTGAAATAACCATCGTGCGTTGAAAGTTTTCACGTGTTGTAACATCAACGTAACGCCCTTTTAGCTGATTTTTATCTGAAAAACCAATAGCATGGACAATAAAATCAATGGTTTTCCATTCTTTTTCAAGTTGTTCAAAGACGTAATCAATATTTTCACTTTTTTCAACGTCACACTCTAGCACTAATTTGCAGCCAAGTTTATCTGCTAGGGGATGAACACGTTTTCCAAAAGCATTTCCTTGATAAGTCAACGCTAATTCAGCTCCTGCTTGTGCGAGCTGACAGGCAATGCCCCAAGCAATTGAATGGTCATTCGCAATTCCCATAATAAGGCCGCGTTTGCCCTCCATCAAACCTTTCATATTATTCTCCGTAAGACCGTGCTTTTTTCAATTACTAAGAGCTTTTGTTTATACATAACGTTGGAAAACAAGCGTTGCATTGGTACCGCCAAAGCCAAAAGTATTTGACAATACGGTATTCAGTTGTTGATGATCACGTCGTTCACGAACGATAGGCATATCAGCAAAAGCTGGATCAAGTTCTTCAATATGGGCACTTTCACAAATAAAATTATGATTCATCATTAACAATGTATAGATTGCTTCGTGAACACCTGCTGCTCCTAAGGAATGTCCTGTTAGAGATTTGGTAGCGGAAATGGGGGGGCATTGATCGCCTGTTCCAAAGACACGACGGATAGCTTCTATCTCAGGAGGATCACCAACAGGAGTTGCTGTTGCATGGGGATTGATATAATCAATTTTATTATTGACTGTTGCAAGGGCCATGCGCATGCATCGTTCTGCTCCCTCTCCTGATGGGGCAACCATATCATGTCCATCGGATGTCGCACCGTATCCAATGATTTCTCCGTAGATTTTTGCACCACGTGCTTTAGCAAGTTCTAAATCTTCAAGGACTAAAACACCAGCACCTCCAGCAATGACAAAACCATCACGATTAACATCATAAGCACGTGAAGCTTTGTGAGGGGTGTCATTATATCTGCTGGACATAGCGCCCATGGCATCGAATAAAACAGATAGTGTCCAATCCAAATCTTCGCAGCCACCGGCAAAGATGCGCTTCTGTTTACCATATTGAATCATTTCGTAAGCATTACCAATACAATGATTGGAGGTAGCACAAGCTGAAGAGATTGAATAATTGATCCCCTTTATTTTAAAGAAAGTTGCTAATGTTGCAGATGCTGTGGAACTCATCGCTTTAGGGACAACAAAAGGTCCAACACGTTTTGGACCTTTTTGGCGTGTAATGTCAGCAGCTTCTACGATTGAATGTGTTGAAGCACCTCCAGAACCCATAATAATACCCGTGTGTTCGTTCGATACTTCATGCGGTTCTAGACCCGCATCAGCAATTGCTTGATCCATGGCGATGTGATTCCATGCTGTTCCACGCCCATGAAAACGTAGAGCACGTCGATCTACGAGTTCTTCTATATTAATATCGGGCTTGCCATAAACTCTGCTACGAAAGCCTAATTCAGCATATTGAGGTGCGTAAGAAATTCCGGATTTTGCTTCACGTAAACTGGTTAAAACAGCTCCAGGGTTATTTCCAATTGCGGAGACAATTCCCATTCCGGTTACAACAACTCGACGCATTCATACCTCCTCGTTCCATACAGAATAGTGAAAAGTTCTTTCTGACGGAAATAACGTTCAATCTTCTTTGAATAAAGCAACGCGTAAATCGTTCGCCTTATAAATAGTCTCTCCATCTGCTTTTAGCCACCCATCAGCTATTCCTAAGACTAAATTTCCACGTCGAATACGCTTAAAATCTATTTCATATTCAAGAATTTTGGTTTGTGGAGTTACCATCCCTGATAACTTTACTTCACCTGTTGATATTGCTCTTCCTTTGCCTGGTTCGCCTAGCCAACCAAGAAAAAAACCTGTTAATTGCCACATACCATCCAGTCCGAGACATCCTGGCATGACGGGATCGCCTATAAAGTGACAATTAAAGAACCACATGTCTGGTGTAATGTCAAATTCGGCGCGAACCATTCCTTTATCGTATTTACCATCAGTTTCACTAATTTGAGTGATTCGATGAATCATTAACATTGGCGGTGCTGGCAATTGCGCATTACCTCTACCAAACATTTCGCCGCGAGCGCAGCTTAGAAGCTCTTCATAAGTGTAGCGAGACTTTTGTTCAGCCATTGTTACTCCATTTATTTGCATATATCTTTATTTCTGCGCTTTTCCCAACCTACTTTTAGAGCAAATTTTAAAGAGAGGGAAATGATTTTATATCATTTTTAATGACAAAAGCCTTTTTTTATGTATTCTACATAGGTAATTATTTAAAAATGGAATACAAGATTACACCATACTATTCCCATTTTTTTGTATTTTGATCTTATTTAGCAGGAATATATTTGGGTTTATAATATGTCAGTGAGTGCAGACAATTTAGATATGAATGAAGAGCAGCAGTTCACAAAAGAGTGTGGAAAAATTGTGCAATATTATTCCATTTCTATGTTAGAAAAACGTTTGCGTCAAAATGGTCTGCGTCCAACACGTCAGCGGTTGGAACTTGCACATATGATTTTTTCTCAAGGAAATCGTCATATTACTGCTGAAGAGCTCTATGAGGAAGCGGTGAGGGCAGGTGTACCTATATCTTTAGCAACGGTTTATAATACGCTTCATCAATTTACGGAAGCGGGATTATTACGGATTATTGCCGTAGAAGGCTCAAAAACTTGGTTTGATACCAATACCTCTGATCACTACCATTTTTATATAGAAGGCGAAAATCGTATTCTTGATATTCCTTATAATTTGGAAGAAGCTCCCATTATTAGAAATTTGCCTAAGCCACCAGAAGGTATGGAAATTTCACATGTTGATTTAATCGTGCGATTGAAACCAAAAAATCAATCTTGTGATAGGCAGTGAGGATATTCAATGAGGAATAAAAATTAAACTTGTTGAGTTTGAGTATTCACCAACCTTTTACTTTTTCATCAGGATAGATTCCCCATAACTGGGGTTGCTGAAGCCATCCCCGCGTATTATTAATGTTTAGTTCGCACCATTGTCCATCACATTGGCGGATGTTACCAATGACGTTAGGTTCTACTTCCGCCACAAGTTTTGCGTTGTCGGTGGGGTTTTTTCGTAGCATCAGCCTTTTTGTTTTATCTTTTTGCCATGGAATAGTTATAGCAGTTCGCTTTCCCGATAAAAGCGATTGATATACCCATCCCTCATCGCCTTCTGCATCACGAATTTTGCGCCATTGATCATATTCTTGAATGATTTCAATAGGTAAGCCCTTCTTTTTGTAGGTAAAAATGATAGAATAGTTGCTTCCTGGTCCGACGCGTACATTAACGCTGGTGGGTTTAATCGAAGCAAATCGCGGAAGTGGTAAACCACTGGGCCCTAAATTTTGATTAAATGTTTGTGCATGCAACAAATGAGGAGAACCCAATACAATGACTATTGCTATTAAGATACATGATATGAGTATTGAAACGCGAAACCAACGAGAATTTTGCACACCGAACTCCTTTATTTCGTCATATATTGGAAATTTAAAATCTGAAAGATAAGACTGGAAACTGATAAAAAGTATGACACATTGCTCGTTAAAGAGATCTAAACGATGAAAAAATTGCTACAAAAATATCAAAATAAGGAAAACAAAAGGTTTGTATTTCTTAGTGCTTATCTTGTTTATGAGGGGGTAGATATAAATAAACATGAGATTTTTATGTAGCTGTAGGCGTGATAAAATAGTAAAGTATACTGGAGCCTTAGCAGTTTTTGTACAGGAAATTAGGGCTAAAGTATTGCATCTCTTTTCTGAGTTTGTTTCTCAAAGTAAAAGTCCATGTATGCATATTATGAACAAAGAGCTGTTCAGTAAAGGGATTATTGTGTGGCTTGAAAAGAAGTTTTGAATGAACAAAATAATACGATAAATAAAACATTTAAGCGTAAAAATATGAGCAACATTTATAGAGTAGATTGATATATGAAGGGCTAATTTTAACAGGATACTTTTTCGTGATAATTCATTTATAAAATTTGCTACACTCTAATCTTATGCCATGATAATGCTTATCCGTATGGTAGATAAGCTGGTTTCATCGTTCTATTTACCAGCTTTCAATGTTATGCTATTCTTATTATTTATGGTATTCATAAGAAGCCTTTTTGTTTTTTCTTAAATAGCTTTTATTCTATTTGCGTACGAATCCCGCTTATGATGTACGAGAAAATAATCTTCATTGATTCAATATGAGAAAGTGTTGAGAAAATTTACGTTATTCAGAATTATTACTTAATATGAAAAACGATTACTTATAATAACAAATCTCCGCTTTAGAAACTTTAACTCGTTATTTAAATTTTAAAAACATTTCCATCAAAAATAGTAATAAAAGGCACATTCATCCATATTAAAACACAGTGTTTTCTCTGTTTATTGTCAATTTTCTTTTTCTCTAACTCAGTATAGAAGAAAGTTGAATGAAATAGAAAGGCTTATTCGATACACTGATGAGGGTAATTACATAAGTGATGAATAGAAGAAATTTATCAAGAAAAAAGAATCTATAGTGCAGTGGTTGAAATTCGTCATCCTTTAGAGAGACAGAATCAAGAGATATAAAAAGTTATGGAATTATATCGTTTCGTTACATAACTGAAGGGAAAGAGGATTATGAATTTGATATTATATTTTACACACAATCGCATATTGCGATAGTTATTTTTGTTTTGTAATCAGACCTAGGATGATCGAAAGATGTAGAATATTTAATGACAAAAAAGAAATTCATCATGAAACTGTACATAAGAAGCAGTGATGTAAGAGATATCCAGAAGGAAAAAATTATAGCGAAAAGTGATAATAAAACACCCCGCACTCAATTTACATAGGAAAAAGTCGCTTAAATACCTCAAGTGTAGTTTGTTATCTATTTTTTGAAATATAAGAGTGAAATAAAAACCACCTCTATGATAGAAATCTTATTATTTTCAAATAACTAACATATTAGATAACATTGTACACAAAAACCTACACACAAGCAATTTATTGCAATCAACTATGAAGATAAAATTTTCTAGTAGTTTACTATCTACTGCTTATGCAATTATATAATATTATAAAGTATATTACTTTACCGCAACAGTTCGTCCGTTACTAACAAAACCTTCTCTTTGTGCACGCTTACGAGCAAGCTTACGTGTACGACGAATAGCTTCAGCTTTTTCACGAGCACGCTTCTCAGATGGCTTCTCATAATAAGTACGCATTTTCATTTCACGGAAGATACCTTCACGCTGCATCTTTTTTTTCAACGCACGGAGCGCTTGGTCAACATTATTATCACGAACGAGTACTTGCACTATCTATCCTGCTTTTTTCAGTGTCATAAATGATAGGAAAAAACCTACGTCCTTTTAAAGGCATATCCAAAAGGACAAACGCTTATATCATATAAATAAGACATTTGTCTATATCGCTTTTTAAAATTCTATTTTTTTTATAATAAAACGCTTTTTATAATGAATGATAGAATTTACGGTTATAAATTTATGAAAGTCCTTGTATTTGATCATTTTCGTCAAGATGAATTTTTTCAGCCGTGGGATAATGGGGTAGTCCCGGCATGGTCATAACATCTCCACAAATGACAACAATAAAACCGGCTCCCGCACAGAGACGAACTTCTCGTATGGGAATTTCAAAATCAACAGGAGCGCCGTATTGCTTGGGATCAGAAGAAAAAGAATAAGGTGTTTTTGCCATACAAATAGGGTAGACGCCAAAACCTTCTTTTTCCCAAGTTTCAAGTTGTTTGAGAATAGGGGCTGGGATGATGGCGCCACGTCCACCGTATAGCTTTGTTATAATACAATTAATTTTTTGAACGAGTGGAATATCATCTTGATAGAGAACTTTAAAATCAGAATCGTGCTTTTCAATCAAGGTAACGAGTTCTTGTGCAAGTTCTATAGCGCCTTTTCCACCTTGTTCCCAATGCTTACAGATAATAGCTTTGTGTCCAGTTGTTGCAACTATTTTTTGTAATGTTTTTATTTCAGCATCGCTATCGCTGTCAAAATGATTGATAGCCACAACACAAGGAATACCGTAGTGCTTCATATTTTCTATGTGTCGTAAAAGATTGGCAGCTCCTTTTTCTAAAGCGGTAATATTTTCTTCTGTCAGGTTATTTTTATCCAGACCACCGTTCATTTTTAATGCACGAATAGTTGCGACGATCACTGTAGCATTTGGTACAATACCTGCTTGCCTACATTTGATATTGAAGAACTTTTCTGCTCCAAGATCTGCTCCAAACCCTGCTTCTGTGACAACATAATCAGCAAGTTTTAAAGCAGTTTTTGTTGCTATAACTGAGTTGCAACCATGAGCAATGTTGGCAAAAGGTCCTCCATGAACGAGAACAGGATTATTTTCAATTGTCTGTACGAGATTGGGTTGTATAGCATCTTTGAGAAGAACTGCCATTGCACCTTCCGCATTGAGATCAGCAACGGTGATGGGCGTTTTATCATAACGATAAGCAACAATAATTTTCTTGAGTCTTTGTGTAAGGTTTTCTAAATTTTCAGAGAGACAAAGAAGCGCCATAATTTCTGATGCAACAGTAATATCAAAACCTGTTTGGCGTGGAAAACCATTTGTTATGCCCCCCAATGAAATGACAATATCGCGCAATGCACGATCATTCATATCAAGAACGCGTTTCCAAACAATGCGACGTGGATCAATGTTTAGAGTGTTTCCCCAATAAAGATGATTATCTATCATTGCGGCAAGAAGATTATGAGCAGCTGTAATAGCATGAAAATCACCGGTAAAATGTAAATTAAGGTCATCCATTGGAATGACTTGCGCATAACCACCACCAGCAGCACCACCTTTTACACCAAAACAGGGACCTAAAGATGGTTCTCTCAAGGTAGCTATTGTTTTTTTACCAATAAGATTAAGAGCATCACTTAGTCCAACTGTTGTTGTTGTTTTGCCTTCTCCGGCAGGTGTGGGATTGATAGCTGTGAGAAGGATAAGTTTACCATCTGGATTTTTATTAAGCGATTTTATGTATTCAGAAGAAATTTTAGCTTTATCATGACCATAGGGAATGAGATTTTCATGTGAGATACCAATTTTTTGTGCAATTTCAATAATATGTTGCTTTTTAGCAGTGCGAGCAATTTCAATATCAGTTTTAGGCATGGAAAAATTCTTTAAACTTAGCTTTTATTAACGTTTGGGATCTGTACCCCATGGATTAATTAGAAAAATTCATAGAGAACAGAAAAATATTAAGATATCATAGAAATCGATGATATGCCATGCAAGAGATAATGCTAAAGAAGCACAAGAAGAGTTTTATTGTTTTTTAGGAAAAAGAATCTTTGGTTTGCAACAAATGCTGATGATATTAATGGATACCATAAGTGTTTCATAGTAGTACGTTTGAGAAGTAGTTTATTTATTCTTTCCAACAACACACTGAAAAAGTTTCACATGGTGGTAAACCGGAATTTATGGCGGCACATCTGAAGTCCCTCTTAAGATGGGACTGCTAGGAATAAAATATCCAGAAGCATCCAGTTATGGAATAATTAGAAATAAGCACGTAAAAAATTACCTAACTGAGTAGAGAGTATAATCCGGAAGAGACCAAAAACAAGCGCATAGATTGAAAAAAGAAAACAACAACACACGCTACTCATGCAATCGCTACGATTATAAGCTAATAAAAGCACCTTAGAGCTGAATTGAAGGACTCATAACATCTTATTTTAGCAAAATGGCTAAAGAAACGACTCACAACAAAATGAAATAACAAAATACAAAATAAAGAATTTAAAAAGTCTGACTTTATAAGAAGATATTGTTGATGATGGCGCACCCGAAGAGATTCGAACTCCTGACCCCCAGATTCGTAGTCTGGTGCTCTATCCAGCTGAGCTACGGGTGCATACATTTCAATTTTTTACATTGTCTAAGACAAAGGGTTCCTAATCGTTTCATTAAAGAAATGCAAGTGAAACTTGGATAGTAATAAAAAAAATTTCTCTTTTTTATGAGATATTTTAAAAAAAGATATAATATATTATGGCTTCAGTTGGTTTTGATATGAACATTTTTTTGTCATGACCATACAAAGCAATATGAACGATAGTTAACTTGACGTTTTAATCTATGAAAGATAGTCAAGCAGAGATGAGATGTGTTTTTTTGCGGTGGGGGTAAGATATATACACCCGCTGTTGGGTTTTTGTGTAAAACGCCGATATTACTGTTGAAAACTATTTCAGATGAAGATGGCACAGCAAGGGCGGATGTATGGCGTTATTAAAAAAGAGCTTTCCATTGGTGTTTTTAATCGTTGTTTTAACGGTTACCTATTGGGCTGGAAAAAAGAGTGCGGACCAACACATTTCTATGGTGGATAAAACAAGAGTATCGGATAAAGCTTCAAATGAAAAAATGGGAAGTCCACCGGTAAATGTTGTCGTTGATCTTGTAAAAGTTCAAGATCTTTATGAACAACTTAACGTTCTTGGGAGTGGAAAAGCTCTTGCAGAAGTCGAGCTTACCCCTTTATCCTCAGGTGTTATTGATAAGCTTTTTGTATCAGCGGGTACAAAAGTACAAGCCGATGATGTGATTGCAAAGCTTGATTCTAAAAAAGAAGAAATAGCGGCTGCAAAAGCAAAAGTGCAACGTGATAACAATGCGTTAACGCTTTCGCGCATTCTTAAATTACGCGCCAGCAATACAGCAACGGAAGTTCAAGAAATTATGGCACGCTTAGAGTTGGATAACGCAAATTTAGTTTTGCGTAATGCTGAATTAGATCTCGATCGGCGAACAATTCGAGCACCGATTCCTGGAGTTGTTGGTATTTTGCCCGTTGATGCGGGAAATAACGTGGCCCTTAATACTGTAATAGGCCGTATTGAGAATAGAGAACGTATTTTGGTCGATATATGGGCCCCTGAACGATATGTGTCGCGCATCAATGAAGGAGATGAGGTAACGGCAACGTTAATCGCGCAGCCAGATAGATCTTTTGTTGGTCATATTTATGCGATTGATAATATCGTTGATCCAGAAAGTCGCACACTTCATGTTCAGGTTGAAATCAATAATGAAAAAGATACGCTCATGTCTGGTATGTCCTTTTCTGTTTCCTTGCAGTTTCATGGTGGTTCTTTTCCTGTCGTTAATCCTCTTGCAGTTCAATGGAATAGTAAAGGATCATTCGTTTGGCGTGTGAGAGAAGGAAAAGTAGAGTCTATTCCCGTAACAATTATTCAGCATAAAGCGGATCAGGTTTTCGTGAAAGCTCCCCTAGAAAATGGTGATCAAGTTGTCATTCAAGGGGTGCAAATGCTTTATCCAGGAAGTAAAGTAACTATTGATGATCCAAAGTCTCTTCAACAGCAATTATCAGTAGGTTATGGAACGGATATACAATGAGCCAAGAATTGAGCACAAAACAGCCTACGTCAAAGGTGGAGCAAGGTGGTCTCATTACCTTATTTATTCGCAGACCGGTTTTTACTCTTGTTTTGAATGCTATGATCATCATTGCAGGATTTGCAGCATGGTTAAATGTTGATGTAAGAGAATTACCCGATGTTGATACTCCCGTAACAACGATTGTGACGATGTTTTCTGGTGCATCGGCGGAAACAATTGATCGTGAAGTTACAAAAATTATAGAAGATGCTGTTTCTCGTGTTTCAGGTGTTAAGGCGATTTCTTCAACGTCTTCTTTTGGACGCTCCCGTGTGAAGATTAACTTTAATGTCGGTGTTGATTTGAATGTTGCTGCATCTGATATTCGTGATGCTCTCTCTCGTGTTACCTATTCTTTACCGAAAGATGCGGATTTGCCTTTGATTATTAAAGCAGATTCGAATGCTGCTGCCATGATGTATTTGGTTGTAACGTCACCAACAATGAGTGTTGATGATTTAACCACGATTGTAAACGATCAGATTGTTGATGCTATTTCTGCTGTTGATGGTGTTGGTGATGTACAGGTCGATAGTGCTCGCACAAAGATTTTTCAGATTGATATAGATCAAGCAAAACTTGCAAGTTATGGATTAACTGTAGCAGATATTTCACGTGTTCTTGCTGATATGACAACAGATGTGCCAGTAGGGTCATTACGCAATTCTAAGCAAACTTTAGTTGTACGTGCTACTGCACGTTTAACAACACCAGAATCTTTTGAACAAGTTGTTTTAAAGCCTCATGTGCATCTTGGTGATGTTGCGCATGTTACTTTATCGCCGGATATAGAAACAGTTATTCTTCGTATCAATGGAAAGACAGGTATTGGATTAGGTATCGTGCGTAAAGCACAATCCAACACTCTTAATATTTCTGAAGGTGTGAGAGCCGTTGTTGATAATCTCAAAAGTATTGTTCCTTCTTCTGTAAATATAGACGTTATTAATGACGATGCAATTTTTATTAAAAGCGCTCTTCATGAGGTTGAAGTTGCTTTGGTCATTGCTATTTTGAGCGTTATCTTGGTCATTTTTCTTTTTCTCAGAGACATTCGTGTAACGCTGATACCTGCTTTATCTCTTCCTGTCGCTTTGATTGGTACCATTGCAGCTATTTATCTTGTAGGGTTTTCATTGAATATTCTCACATTTTTAGGACTTGTTTTAGCAACAGGGCTTGTTGTGGATGATGCCATTGTTGTTCTTGAGAATATTGTTCGGTGGCGCAACATGGGATTAGGTTCCAGAGCAGCAGCGGTGATAGGAACACGTGAAGTATTTTTTGCTGTTTTAGCAACAACATTGACATTAGTGGCTGTGTTTGTTCCTATTTCCTTTCTTCCTGGGCAAGTTGGAGGACTTTTTAGAGAATTCGGTTTTGTTTTGGCAATTTCTATTTTGCTTTCTTCAGTTGTTGCTTTAACGCTTTGTCCCATGTTGGCTTCACGTTTTCTCAAAGAACATATTGAGGAGAAAGAGGAAAAGTCCCATCATTATTTTACTTTTTTATATAAATTAGGTACTTTTTTTCATAAGGCATATACGTACAGTTTGCATAAGTGTTTAGAAAAACCTTGGGCTGTTGTTTTTGCTTCACTTATTTTTGGGGGGCTTTGTATTGGGGGCTATATGAAACTGCAACAGGAATTAACGCCAGCAGAAGATAGAGCTCTTATCTTTTTGGTTATTAATGGACCACAAGGTATTTCGACACAATATTTGAACGAGCAGGTAGAGCAAATTGAAGCAAGTCTACAGCCATTACGTGATGCAGGGGAGATTGCTAACAGTTACTCTATCGCGGGTATTGGAGGTTCACCCAATACTGCTTTTTTGATTTTATTGCTTTCATCTTGGAATAAACGTTTACGTAGTCAGCAAGAAATCGTGAAAGATGTTAATGCAAAGGTTAAACAGTTTCCCGCAGTTTTTGTGTTTGCTGCGCAGGGAAATTCTCTAGGTGTGAGTGGAACTGGGCAAGGGTTGCAATTTGCAATTCTTGGCAATGATTATGCAACATTACAACCCATTGCTGATAAGCTGGTTAGTGCTTTACAAGATGATCCGCGTTTTATTCGCCCACGCCTTACTGTTGATGCAACACAACCGCAATTTTTTATTGAAATCAATCGAAAAAAAGCCTCCGATTTAGGGATTGATATCACGAATTTGGGCGATACATTACAAGCAATGTTGGATGGTAAAAAGATTGGTTCCATTAACGTGGATGATCATTCTTACGATGTTAAATTGATATCGCGTACAAATTCTATGAAGAGTCCTAGCGATTTAGAAAATATTTTTTTAAAAACCAAAGACAATCGATATGTTCCTTTATCGGTTATTGCGCGTTTACATGAAAAAGCTATTACTCCCCAACTAAAACGGGAAAAACGCATGAGTGCTGTTATTTTAAGCGCAAATCTTGCTCCAGATATTGCTTTAGGGGAAGCCTACCAAACTGTACAGAAAATTGCTTCTCCTTTGTTATCGAAAGGAACCTACTTGGTTCCTTTAGGGGAAGCCGAAACGCTTAATGAAACATCTTCCAATTTTATGATTGTTTTTGGCATTGCCTTTTTGATTATTTTATTGATTTTGGCTGCTCAGTTTGAAAGCTTTATTTCAGGATTCATTATCATGGCCACTGTCCCATTAGGGATTGGTTGTGCTGTAATTGCTATGCTATTAAGTGGTGTAAGTCTTAATATTTACAGCCAAATTGGATTAATTTTGTTAATTGGTGTTATGGCAAAAAATGGTATTCTCATTGTTGAATTTGCAGATCAATTACGCGATCAGGGAAGAAGCGTGCGTGAAGCCGTAGAAGAAGCAGCAAACATTCGCCTTCGTCCAGTTTGTATGACAATGATTTGTGCCATTTTAGGAGGTATTCCTTTGGTTTTGGCCAAAGGTGCTGGCGCAGAAGCTCGTATAGCTTTAGGTTGGGTTATCGTTGGTGGCTTAGGTTTAGCAACTATTTTTACGCTTTATGTTACACCGGTTGTTTATCTTTTTTTAGGGCGTTTTATAAGACCAAAAGCAGAAGAAGATTTACGTTTAACAAAAGAACTCAATCAAGTTAAATGATGTATATGATAGAAAAGATTTGAAAGTTTATTCTTGTAAAAATATCATTTTCGGATCTTATCCTTTATATTTTGTATATTCCTTCATTTTTATGTGAGCAGTGAAAATAGCGACCAATAAAGGAGATGCTTTCTGCTTTGTTATTGTTTGGGCATAGATTTCATTATCAATAACCGTATAGGATAAGCTTATGGGAGATAGCTTTTCGATTCGAAATGAAATGGCTTTTAAAGCCACATTAAAAGCTTTAAGAAACCATGCCGCAAAGGATGGGGTCTATGATATTCGTCGGCATTTTGTAGAAGATGAACAGCGTTTTTCCCATTTTTCCCTCAGACTTGATGATCTTCTTTTCGATTTTTCAAAATGTGGTGTGACATTTAAAACATTGCAAATTCTAGATGATTTAGCGGTCGCAGCAGATGTGTTAGGCCGGCGTGATGCAATGTTTTCTGGTAAGGCGATTAATACAACTGAAAAACGCTCAGTTCTTCATATTGCATTACGTTTACCTGCTGATGAAATTTTCATGTTGGATGGTCATAATCTTATTCGCGATATTCAAGACGTCCTTGAAGATATGGAAAGATTTTCTGAAAAGGTGCGTGATGGAAGCTATAAGGGAAGCAGTGGCGAGAGAATAAGTGATATTGTCAATATTGGTATTGGTGGTTCTGATCTTGGTCCTGCAATGGTCACATATGCTTTAAAACCTTATCATGATGGTCCACAGTGTCATTTTGTTTCGAATGCTGACAGTGCCCATATTTCTGATACTCTCTCTATTTTGAATCCAGCAACAACGCTGTTTGTCATTGCTTCTAAAACTTTTACAACGGCTGAAACAATGGTCAATGCTCAAGTTGCACGTCAGTGGATTTGTTCACATTTAGGAGAAGAAGCCGTTTGTACGCATTTTGTTGCTGTTTCAAGTGCGCTTGATAAAGTGGCAGAATTTGGCATAGATTCCACAAGAGTTTTTAAATTTTGGAATTGGGTTGGAGGACGTTATTCAATTTGGTCAGCCATTGGACTTGTTGTTATGTTTGCAATAGGTGGTGGAAATTTTCGCCAATTTCTCAATGGTGCTTTGCAAATGGACCAACATTTTAAAACTATGCCTTTACATAAAAATATTCCTATTCGTTTTGCTCTTTTAGGATTCTGGCATCGTGTTATTTGTGGTTATTCATCACGTTCGATCATTCCTTATGCACAGCGTTTAATACATTTTCCAGCTTATTTACAACAGCTTGATATGGAATCAAATGGTAAGCAAGTCTCGCTGGATGGAAAACCATTAAGTTTTTCAAGTGGTCCAATTGTTTGGGGGGATTCAGGAACAAATAGTCAACATGCTTTTTTTCAGCTTCTGCATCAAGGAACAGATATTATTCCTGTAGAATTTATTTTATTTATAAAAGGGCATGAGAAAAAATTACATTCTATGTATGAGATGTTGCTAGCAAACGGTTTAGCACAATCAAAAGCCTTGATGAAGGGGCGTAGTATTGAAGATGCTCGGCATATCTTGATAAAAAATGGAGTTGATGAGGGTGAAGCAGACCATTTAGCACGTCATAGAAGTTTTAAAGGAAACCGTCCCAGCATTACGCTGGTTCAAGATTCATTAACACCTTTTGCACTCGGTCGTCTTATTGCGCTTTATGAACATCGCACTTTTGTTGAAGGGATTTTAATGAATATTAATTCATTTGATCAATGGGGTGTTGAACTTGGTAAAGAATTAGCAAACGAGTTATTACCAATTCTTCGTGGAGAAAGTAAAGCGGATAATCGTGATAGTTCAACATTAGGGTTGCTAGCACATATTCAAGCAAGACGTGCAAAATAAATATAATTTTACAGTAGTTTTTGTACTAACTAAGCAAAAGTAGAATGAGAGAGAAATATGAGATAATTCTTTAATTTTACTATACGTTCTCTTATTATCTGGATTAGATTTATGTAACAGAAAATCAAAAAAGTGCAAAAATTGTAAAAATGAGAATTTATTCGCAAAAACGATAAAGACCTTTGAGAGGTCTTTGAAAACCCTTTGAGAACACCTTAAAAACTCTTGAAAAAAAATAAATTGGTACAAAACCTAGTGGCAAAATATACAAAACCCGCTGGCAAGCTACAACAACAACTGGCAAGCTACAATATCGCTTTATAAACTGTGGCGGAGAGAGAGGGATTTGAACCCCCGATAGAGTTGCCCCTATGCCGCATTTCGAGTGCGGTGCTTTCAACCACTCAGCCATCTCTCCATAATAAAGTGAAACAAAAATCGGCACTATTTGAGTGTATAAGGGTAGATAACCTTCAATTGTTTTTGGTACAACCTTTTTTTCTTTTTTATGGGACTTTATTGACAGAGAATAGAAATTCCTTCATATATACAAAATATAAGCGTGGGGAAATCTGCGCATATTTGTGTTGAAGAAGGTTTTATCCTTCTTTGAGATCTATTACGACTGATAAAAAGCAGCCTATTTTCCCTTATTTCAAGGCAGAAATTAAATAAGAGCTGGAGTGAACGGAAGGATAAAAAATGTTCGCAGTCATTAAAACTGGTGGTAAGCAATACCGCATTGTTGCTAATCAAGTGGTAAAAGTTGAAAAAGTTAGTGGAAATGCGGGTGATGTAGTTGAATTCAATGACATATTAATGGTTGGGCAAGAAGGTAATGCGGTTATTGGTATCCCTGTCGTTGTTGATGCATTGGTGACAGCTGAGATTTTAGAACAGGCACGTGGACGCAAGGTTATCGCATTTAAGAAGCGCCGTCGTCAAAATTCTAAACGCACGCGTGGCCATCGTCAAGAATTTACGAGGCTTCGTGTTTTAGAAATTTTAATGGGTGGTTCAGAACCTAAAAAAGTTGCTGCGAAACCGATAAAAGAAGAAGAAACTAAAGAAACAAAAGCTGCTGTTTCTGTTGAGAAGACGGCTAAAAAAACGGTTGAAAAAAAGACTGCGCCGCAGAAGAAAGCGTCTGTAGCATCAAAGAGTAAGAAAGATTAAAGGAGAGCGTCTATGGCACATAAAAAAGCTGGTGGTTCCTCGCGTAATGGTCGTGATTCAGAATCGAAACGTCTAGGCGTTAAAAAATTTGGTGGTGAAACCGTTATTGCCGGAAATATTATTATTCGCCAGCGTGGTACACGTTGGCATCCTGGAAACAATGTCGGCATTGGAAAAGACCATACGCTTTTTGCATTATCAAATGGAAAGGTTTCTTTTCAACGCAAAGCGGGTAATCGTTCCTATGTTTCAGTCATTCCTATGGTGGAGGCAGCAGAGTAATCTGTAACACTTTCTAGCCATCAACGGGATTTCATTGAATTGTAGTTGTGGTTTTATAAGTATTCAAAGGGAAAGATGAATCTCATCTTTCCCTTTTTGCGTTGGTACTATAATAAATGTAGAAGATAAAAAGGTAGAATTGGGGAAATGGCTTTTCTCAATGAGGGAAAAAGTTTGTGCGCTGTTATGTTAGTATTTAAGTACTGAACATATTGATATTATGATAGAGTTTGTTGATAAGTTTCTGTATAATAATCAGTGAGGAGAGACTTTCTTTTTATGTATGAAGAAGCGTCGAGTAATTTTTTATAAGAGAAGCAGTTTGTTTTCAGAAAATTATGAGAAATTTAATGAGAGCATTATTGATGTAATCATTTTGATAAAGATGGATCTTTTTATCGGCATTGTGGTATTGATGAGTTGTCATACTGTTTTTAGGTGGTAGTGTGGATAGGTGGGGCTATTCATTTAAAAAGACATAGGGATAAAAAATCCATAAGAAGGTAGTCAAAACTACTTTGAAAGTGACGTGCATTAAGGAGTTTTCGGTAAATCGAGAGTGAAATTATATTTTTAAGGAGTACGGTGTTTAAAGATATAAAAATAACCAACGTGCAATCAGCGCCCTTCAAGAATATTTTTTCTGATTTCACTATTATTGTGTATTATTGAAAATAAACAAGCATAAGAGCTAGGGTTAAGGCAATAATTGCTTTTCATTTTTTACTTTATTTATCTTATTTGTAGAGTTTTTCTTGATTTTGGTAATTGATAATGGTGCTTGGGGGGATGTTCGTACTTTGCAAATGTGCGACAGAGGGTATTGTGTATTTGCGATATTGATTGAAGTAAAGGTGTAGTTTAAAATATATAAATATTATATATCGAGGGTTTGATATCATAAGATGGGCAGCACGGAATTTTAAAGATGATAAGTTGCATGGAGCAATTTGTAATATGTAATGAATTTATAAAGAGGGATAATAGGTTAAATAAACTTTGAGGAATCAATTAAAATATTAGCTGAAGTTACGGATGATTGGGAAGGATGCTTTCTTGTAGGGAGAATAATGAAAAGTTATGTTGGATAACTTAGGATCAACTTAGGATAATGAGAGCATTTTGAAAGCATAGTTTTTCAGGTGATTGGTGCTGTAAAAAACGGGGTTTTGTCTTTGTAAAGTAAAAGAGTAAGAGGCAGACTTGCTTATGATGGTTTTAAGCACTTAGGTGGATAATAATATCTAATTGTTTTATCGGTTATATTGAGGTATTTAAGCACCTCACTTAGCTATATTCTGTAAAATATAAAGAGAGCTGTGGTGGTATTTATAGCTTGTATTTTGGGAAATGCAGCTTTGAAAAGGAATGTATCAGAGATATTGGTGTTCAAATGTGAGGCAATTTGAATTCATGATTAGATATGAGAAAGCAGAAGCAATGAATGTAGATTTTACTGATGGTGAAATCTTGTCTATAAGATCTGTACAACTTGCAGCTGCTTTTGATCATAAAAATGATGCAATTTATGCTGCTGCTGAATTGCTTGTGCAGGTTGGTGCAGTTGATAAGTGTTATCTGGCAAGCATGCTTGCACGTGAAGAAACAACCAATACTTGGCTTGGAAATGGTATAGCCATTCCTCATGGTATGGCTGAAAATCGTGATTTAATTATCAAGGATGCTGTTGCTGTTATACAGGTGCCTGCTGGTGTTGAGTGGCAGGATGGCAAGAAAGCATATTTGGTTATTGCCATTGCAGCGTGTCCAGATCGCTATAGAGAAATTTGTAAAAAATTGACGTCTCTTTTATTTGATAAAAAACAGCTTGAAGTACTTGCAACAACTATGGACAAACAGCAAATTGTTACAACTTTGTTTGACCAAGAGATGAAGATAGAAAAAACTTTTATTGGTGACCTTTCGGTGTGTCAGGAATGGACTTTAGATTATCCAAGTGGTCTTCATGCACGACCAGCTTCTCTATGGGTTGATTTTGCGAAAAAGGCTCAAAACTCTATCAGAGTTCGCCATGGTCAATATACCGTTGAAATGAAAAATTTGGTTGGTTTATTGCAATTAGGAGCAAAAAATGGTGATGTTCTGATTTTTTCTACAGATGCTGCAGAAGGAGCACAACTTCTCAATGATGCCATTGCTATTGCAAAAAAAGTGAGTATTAGTGAAAAATGTCTGATGAGAGCAATGGAATCTCAAACAAAGGCTTTTCATGGTTGGTATCCACGCTCTATGCAAAAAGGCATTTCTGGTGTTGGAGCGAGTTCAGGATTAGCATTTGGTAAGATTTTTGTTTTAAGGCAAAATGATATTTCCATAATAGATCAGCCAATTGATTTTGCAGCTGGTGCAGCATGTCTTGAAAATGCTCTTACAAAAACAAAACATAAAATGGCATCTGTGATTTCTGATATTACAGTGCGTATGGGAGCAGATTCTGCTGCGATTTTTTCTGCGCAAATGGTTTTGCTTGAAGATGAAAATTTAATAGCTCAAGCTTGTCGTTTTATAGCGGAAGGTCATGGTGTCGCTTGGTCTTGGGATAGAGCGGTTCGTCAATTTTCAGATATGTTTTTTAAGGTAGATAATCCTTTGTTAGCAGCACGTGCTGTTAATTTAGTTGATGTTGGTCGACGTGTTTTAGGTGAAATCAATCCATCCTATAGATCGTTCTTTTTAAATGATATTCCACATGGTGTAATTCTGGTTACAAATGACCTTTCTCCTTCTGATGTAGCACAACTTGATTGTACAAGGGTAAAAGGATTAGCAACAGCATGGGGAGGTCCATTATCTCATACAGCTATTTTGGCGCGTACTCTTGGTATTCCAATGGTTGTTGCTGCAGGTGATGATATTTTAGTAATTCAGTCTGATATTCAGGCTATTATTGATGGCGATAACGGGTTTATTTACCTTGATCCTACGCTTGAAGACGTTGAAGATGCTCAAAGGCATATTGATACTGTTGCGCAAAAACGTGTCAGTGAAATAAATGCATGTAGATTACCAGCGCAAACGACAGATGGTCAAAGAATTCGTATCATGGCTAATGTCAACTACGCAAATCAGGTTCCTGTTGCGCTTGATTTAGGGGCTGAAGGTGTTGGACTCATGCGCACGGAATTTTTGTTTTTAGAGAATCCATATATTCCGGATGAAGAGCTACAATTTAATATATATCGGGCGATGATTACAGCTGTAGGAGATAAGCCATTAATTATTCGTGCACTTGATATTGGTGGAGATAAACAGGTTACGCATTTACATTTATCTAAAGAGGACAATCCTTTTTTAGGTGTTCGAGGAACGCGGCTTTTGTTACGTCGACGTGATCTTTTTGTGCCTCAATTACGTGCTTTATATCGAGCGGCAAAAGAGGGTGGAGATCTATGGATTGTGTTTCCGATGGTCATGTCTGTTTCAGAGATTGTCGCTATAAAAAAGATTGCAGAAGAAATCCGCAACGATATTAATGCACCAAAATTAAAACTTGGTATTATGATCGAAGTTCCAGCAGCGGCCATTATGGCAGATGTATTGAGCGCCCATGTTGATTTTTTTTCAATTGGAACCAATGACCTAACACAGTATACAATGGCTGTTGATCGGCAAAATCCGTACCTTGTATCTGAAGCTGATAGCCTTGATCCAGCAGTTTTGCGTATGATTTATCAGACTATTCAGGGAGCTGCACAACATAAGTGTTGGGTTAGTGTATGTGGTGGTATGGCTGGAGATCCTTTTGGTGCAATGATTTTGACTGGATTGGGAATTAATGAGCTTTCTATGATATCTTGCGATATTTCTCCAGTAAAGGCGTGTTTACAGACTCATAGTTTTGAAGATATGAAAATTTTAGCACAAAAAGCATTACAATGTGAAACTGCACGAGCTGTACGTGCTCTAAGCAAGGGTATAAGGTGATAAAGAACATTAAGGGGAAAGAACGAGCTCATTTTGCAGACTAATCAGATCTTTAGTGCTGTAAAACATTAATACAGTATATTAATTTATAATGGTAATTTATCGTTTTACATAATGAGAACCCTGAATATTGTAGGTTTTTTTCGTTTTAAAGTTCTCTATATTTAATTAATAAAAATTACTCTTTTATACATTACAAGGAGGAGTAATGTATGGATAAAAACACTCTAAGAAAGAATAAATTCCTTTTATGCATTCTCTCAAATAGCAATAGATATTTTAACATTAGGCGACAAATAGCTTGATAGTACTTGGCTTTTACTTTTTATTTAAGGAAAGATGATGCTATCCAATAGATTTTATACCATTCATAGATACCGTATGAGGTAGATGTGGCAAGCTTTAAGAGATGTTTTTTTACAAACGTGTGGATGAGAAAGAAAATAGTATTTTTAGAGTATTCTGTTTTGTGATGAGACCATATCACGCTTAAAGAATGCGATAATCAAAAGTATGAAGTAATACGTAATTTCTTTTAAATAATTGAGATTACTTTAGATATTTTGAAAACTGTAAAGCTGAATTTAAAAGTATATGGTAAAAATGAAAACAGGTTTGCATTTTTATTATTTTGTATTTGATCAAAATGAGACTATTTTTTCATTTCAGAAAATAAAATATATTCATACATATTAAATTAAAAATGCAAAGTTTTTTTCTGAATTTTATTTTCTTTAGTATCAACTAAATATAGAAGTGTGAAATTGAATAGAGGATTTAGAGTAGGGCTTATTATATAATCCTATGAAAGAGAAAACTGACACCATCACACTATTTTACAGCTCTCAATGTTGCAAAAATTCGTGCTATTTAAGAAAATGCATAAGAGCCACTTATCCTCTCTTAAAATGTTCTTCCCCCACATACCATCCCTTCCTATGACGTATAAGTAAGTGATTTTAATTATTTGGTTGTGTAAAACTATGGACTGTATGCCAATTTTAAGAGAAGTATTTTTTTTGTGAAGCAGAAAGTGCGTAAATGAGCATGAAAGTTTATAACTGGTGACAATCTTTTTATTCTCATTATTGTATTCTACAAACCTATCCACGAAAAAAGTTTTTTCTTAAAAAGAAGGGATGTGCTTGTTATTCAACAGATAAAAGCTCTTACTTTAATAAATGAATTTGTTTTTTGGGTTTTGAATGTATAGTTTAGACTTGCACGTTATTTCTTTCTGGGTATAGTGCAAACTTCTGGAGAGGTGGCCGAGTGGTTGAAGGCGCACGCCTGGAACGCGTGTATATGGGAAACCATATCGAGGGTTCGAATCCCTCTCTCTCCGCCATTAATTTAAAACGAACTTTCATATGCTTGATATGACATAGTTTAAAAAGCTCAGCATTTGCAGGATTTTTTATTGTTTGAAATTGACTAGTTCGCGCCGATCTATGCCTGTCATTATGTACACTTAGAAATTACTATTGAATTTTCATCAATTTTATAATTTCTAAGCTCCTCTTCTCTCGATCTTTAGATAACCTGATCTAGCATAAACGATCTCTTCAAATATCATTAAAGGATTTTTGCCATTATCACTAACTTCTGGTAGAGCTTTTAGAATTAATGGTGATCATAGTGCTATTTGCAATTTTGTTGATTAACGGGCTAAATGCGTTTTATCCACATCAGAGATAACGAATACCTCAGCTTTTTTCACGCAATGTGCTCATTTAAAATTAATGTCATGAATATTTGTACAAAATTTTTATCTATACGATAATCAAAAAAAGGCTGACGTAATATAATAATTGAACATCATTCATGCGGCACTTTCTTTTATCTCTAAGCTTTGTATGTAAATAGATAGTCCGTGCAAAATAAATAAAGGGGCGCAAAAGCCTATAAATACACACAGGACGTATAATATAGAAAATGAAAAAAATTTTCCTGCATATAAAAGCACAATAGAGAATAAAGCTGTTATAATGCGCACACTGGCATCGCCTGCCAAAATAACCTCGGCTAAATTTTCACTAGGTGTGATAGCTTGTCCAATTGTTATTCCCGATACCCTAAAATAAAATTGCCCAATACCTAATAAAAACCCCATGATATAAAGGGAATATTGAGTAAAATTTAAATATAAAACAAAAGAGATTGCGATCACGGCAAAAGCCGGTGCCCCCCATACAAAAAAACGAATTAAAGATGGAAATTTCCGTAAATAATAAGATGAGATAAGACCATTGATCACAAAACCCAGTGCTGACAAAGCAAAAATAGAATTTTGAATAGCTGTAAATTTTATGTTATCTGATGTTATAGAAGCAAGAGCAAGTGGCAATAAAACAATAGGCCCCGTATAGAGAGAATTATTCAAAATACGATTAATCGTTAAAAACCGCAACGCAGAAATCCGCCAAAGGCATCTAAAACCAACTCCATAAGCCTTTTGAGATGGCTTTTTTAATAGCTCTTTTACTCTGTTTAGGTGTTGTATAGACTTTATACGAAACCATAAGCTGGCATTCAAAAGATAGATAAATACAATAAAGGCTATGGCTATTTTGTGCCCCAAATGCGCAATTATAAAATATATAAGCAACGGGGATATAATAACAAAAAACTGACAGCAACTAGTATAAAATGCAAAAATTCCAGCTTTTTGTTTGGGAGCTGGAACCAGCAGATTCAAGGCACTATTGTTATTTGGATTATCAGCCCCCATCAAGAGAGAAAGTAAAAAAAATACAAATAAAATAAGTACCGGATTGTTCATAAATAATAAGAAAGACAATAAACAAGCGCAAATAATTTGACTATAAAACCCAATTATAAAGCCTTGATAGTGCGCCAACACATTTCCCAAACATAAACCAGCAATTCCAATTGCGATTAAATTAACGACATTTAAAGTAGCAGACGCTTTTCCCGTTGTATCTTGGAATTGTAACAAAGAAAGACCAATAGATAATATACCACTAGCACAAAAACTCGTCAAACAACCAACCACAATCATAAGAAAAACAGAATTACGCAATAGCCTCTTCCCTTTTAAACAGAGATTCAAGCCATTTTATGATTTTCTCCATTGTCGAATATGTTTCGGGACTAAATTCCAGTTTTTCGTAAAATTTTAGTCTAAATGCGTTATAGACACTTATTTTTCGCAAGTCATCTGTCAGCATGAATTCTATACTTGACAACGTTGTACCCATAGATTGAGACAAATAATAGGAAATTACTTTCCAATACATATAAGTACGCTCTCTTGCCAAATAATTTTCCAAGGCATATTTCAAATGACAACCACTTAAAATATATTTCGGACAATGGTGCAACGGATAATAATTATAAATAGCATCCGCTTCATGTGTGGGACAAGAAGAAATATTAATATTTTTATCATTTCACAATATTATAAAAACGCTCAGTGAGCAGATCTTCCAAATTTAGTCTAGTCACAACAAGATTGGTTGCTAATTTTTGAGAAATATGAGACCAAGCCAATCTTACTACTAAAGTTCCAATAACCTTTAAGTCAGATTCTGAATAAGCTTTTTTAAAATTCTCCACCCATATGTCTCTGTGACATATAATAACGGGCTCATCTCGTCTGAATGAACAAGATGTAATTCTAAACCAATATTATCACAAAGTTTTGAGCTCTTGAATTCTCCGTATCCTAATCTGGTATTCCTAAATCATCATAGGAACTAAGAATTTTTAAGTATTCCAACTTTTATTAAACTTTGTAACAATCTATTGGAATCTCCCCTTCACTGACTTCGACAATTATTTTCTCACCACTACAAGAACAAAAAATTATCTTTGAATTTGCTTACTTTTAGAAAGAAAAATGAGTAATACTTTTCCTTAACTAAAAGAAACACGCTCTATACCTTTTTCTTTATGATTATCAAAAAACTATCCCGTTACAATTAACCATCAATTATTAGAATAATATTCTGCGTTTAGCTTAATAAACTGTTATAATCAATGTTTTTCTCTGTTCTAAAAATCAGTGCTTTTCATTCTAGAGATACTCGTAATTGCTGTAAAATCTTTCCCAAAAAAGCCCCCTTAAACATTGCTATTAACACGATCTTCCTGAGAAGTTTTATACATACACACTACATTATACGGAATGCTATGTATTTTAAAACTTACTCAACTAACAAACATCTTTTAATGGACAAAATAAATCACGAAATTTGTGTGCTGTCATAATTCGAAAAACAATCATATATCTTCCTCCAATGATAGACGATGTCATTAGAAGAAAGCTTTAATGATATTGGTAGAATAAATTAACCAGAAAAAATTGCAGCGCTGATGGAATAAATTTTATTTTATACCTTGTAATTCTATCTAAATTTTAATCATTTTTGTTAAAGGTTCTTATGCAATTTTTTCTACATTCAGCATCATTTTTCCACTTGTTGGCAACAAAAGATTAATAGCTAAATTCACCTATGTCATCATAGTTCTTTTTTGGGTAAAATAGGACATCTTCAATTTCGATATATAAATATTTTAATTCTTTAATATATTCTCTTCACATGCTTTAGATTAACAACACAACAAAACTCAAAATAAAAATATTTATTTTACTTAAGTTATTGAATATTATTTAAAAAGTATGGAAATAAAGTGATGCAATATTTAAAAATTCAAATCCATCTACATTTTAGAGTCATCACGCATTGTAATAGCAGTTTTCATTAGGTATACTAAATATGCTTGATAACTTTTCTGCTTCATGCTTGTAGGGAGTTTCAGATAGAGATAATACCAGAATCCATTCGTGAATGCTCGACAATAAAGCTGTAAACAAAATTATTTCCTTTTTGTTTAATCCGTTAAGCTTGATCCATTTTTTTCCTAAAGAATAACGTTCTATTTTGTGCTGTAAAATGCCGTTTCTGAAAAGTTTCTACGTTGGTTTGGGTAGAGGACGTAAACTGCATAGCCTTATTTTCCGCAGAATCTATGGGCACATTATGGGAAGCAGGAGTAAAAGAATAAAATCCTGTATGAGAAAGAATCCATTAAAGAGCGTGCGGTTACCCATCTCTAATATCTCCAATAGTGAGATTTTCTGTAGCAATTGCATATATGCATCCTACATCTGCCCCAATTGATTTGTGCCTTGTATCGGCAGGTAGATGTATAATATCTCCTGGTGTACAGGTTATATGTTTTTCGCTATAGAAAAAATCTAGCTCTCCCTCTATAATTAAGAGAGTTTCATCGACCTGGTGAATATGCCAATCGTGTATTTTTTTTGGAAAATCTCTTTGTATCTCTATTGATCCTTGCTCTGGAAGCGTCATTTTGAATATATCACAGATATTTTTATTTAATTTAATTTTAGAAAACTTAATCATTATCGTGTTTCATTAGATGATATGAGCAAGGTAGGGATTCAATAGTGTTGTCTTGCAGAAAATATTGCGTCCATTCTCTATTTTGGGGTTCGCCATATTTTCCTAAAAAAGGAGATTTTGTGATAATATCAAAAGGTTCAAGCTTTTTTCCTACAACGAGAATGCATTTTGTTCTGTAGAGAGAAGATCAGAAAAAACACTTAAGCTGGAAAGTTAACATAAATATAGAACTTACTTAATTCTGTTTATATAAGACGGGGTATTGCAAACTATGAATATAGGTTCGCTATGAAAGCAGAACTCCCATAGACGATTGTACATATTTTTTGTGTATACTTAGGTCATTCTCGGTTGTCAAAATCTCGCAAATTTTTAAGCATAGATCAGAATTTTTCTCTATAAACTTCGATACTTTGTATGGGACCGGCTCCTCGAATGCAACAAAAGATGTGTTCTTTCCAAAACTTTTATAATTATCGCAATAAGTTATCAGATCTTCCATCATATTTTTTGAGGTTAGCTTGTTGTAAAACCCAAATCTAAGCATATTTTTTGAGTATCCATTTACACCGAATAGGCAGAAAAGTCCTAATTGTGTTATTCATGGTTGGATTGAATTCTTTAAAAATGATTTGCTTCCATTTTTAATATTTGTCTATATTTTCAATTGTTTGCGCTGCTGAATCCATGTTTTCCTCCCAATTGTTGTATTTTATAAGAAATTGCTACGAATGATCCTCTCCAAAGCTGATAATTCATCATCATTGTGTCCCCAAATTGCTATAATAGCTGGGCAGGTATTTAAATAGATGGTTAGGGGGAGGGGCTCGTTTTCTTTAAAAAAGAGCATAAAATGAACCACATTTTCCCAAGAATGAAGCTTTTGCCGCCATACGTTAACATCTTTTATAATATGACCGTCGATTTCGTTGATAAGGAAGATAATACGCCCTTTTTTCTTAAAGCGACTTGGTGTTTGCGAAAACATGCCTGCAATAAGGTTAACGGAGCTTTCAAGTAAATCATCTTCATAGCAATGTGCGAACAAGGTGGGTGCAATTCCTCCGTGGAGGCGGGCTCCTACTTCGATCATTACTGGACCGCGAGCTGTTTGCATGATTTCCATGTGCGCAGGTCCATATTCAATCCCCAGCGCGCGAATGCATTGTTTTGCATAAGAGATAAGAGAGGCATAAGAGGGATCTTGAGAATCAAGCACATCAAGCGTTTCATAAACAAAAGTACTTCCATTATGAATACCTTTTTTATATCGTGACAAACTACATATTTTTATAGCCTCTCCCTTTACAACGGCATCGACGATGTATTCCTCTCCCTCCAATCTTTCTTGGAGCAAATAGTCCTCGTTAGGTGCGCCAAAAATATTTTTTTTCTTCCAGTCGTTTTCAGAGGTCCACGTTAATACTTCCTCAAGATTAGAGAAAAACAAAACACCATCACTCCCTGCAGAATCATTTGGCTTTACCACATAGCCGCTGTGGCTTTCAAAACCATCGAGAGTACAATCGTTTTTTGTAAGAATCTTTGATCGGATGTAAGATAAACCATTTTCACAAAGGCGTTTTTGCATCGCTGCTTTTTTCCGTCGCCAATCGGTAGTCAAGGGGTTATTCCCAAGACAACCATAATAAGCCGCCAATTGCTCTGCACAATAGATACCTCTTTCGGCACCCGCTATTACAGCCTCTATCGTGCCGATAGGAAAGCGTTTCTTTATCTCATCTACATTATGAAGCTTCGCTTCTGCCATGCCCTCTCCCTGATAAGAAAGTATATAGTGTGAAAAAGGAGCTTGTTGAGAGACAACACCATAACAAGCATAGCCTAATTTTTGCAAAGCAGGGCCATAGAGGGCACCCGTGGAGAAAGGATCGACAATAAGAATAGGTTTTCTCATACTTTGTTCCGCTGCGATAAAAGGAAAAGAACATAAATAAAGATTATCAACCCTATAAGGGGGAGAAGATAAACAGCTGCTTGAGGACCCATAAGGGGAGAGCTCGTAAGAAGACCAAGGATAACATAACTGCCGATTGGGAGAGAGTATAAAGCATGCCGCTATAGCTTCCCACCAGCTCTGCTTGAGCCTCTGTTTTGGTCGCTTCAATCGTATGTTTGCGGGCATTAATTCGCATGGTATTCATTGAAAAGCCAATAAAAAAGCAAAAGACCACAGCCAAATAGGGCGATTGTGTGGTGCTAAAAATAAGATCAGCTACGCTCAACATAAGGGCTGGGAGAATAAATTCAAAACGAGGGATTTTGATAAAAGCAGCCAAAAAAGCGCTCACGCCCGCAACCGCACTGCAAAGCCCATAATATTCAGAGCCAAAATTTTTCACACTCTGAAAAAGAATAGTTGCCAGCGTATTATAAGCGCAAATATGAAAGCCAATAAGTCCTATGCAGACGCATAAAAGTTTAAGCTCACGGGAGAGCCCATCCACTTGCGGTGTAGGTGTGCTGGCTTCTTACCAGTTGCAAGTGCTGTGGTATCTGTAGCATTATATTCATCAGAAAAGATGATATATTCGGCTATAAGGCTTATAATGATGTCAAACACACAAAGTGTCACAATCAAACCATTATAACCGATTTCAGCTGCTGCCCCTCGAGGGCTGGTCGCTTCTAAGAGATAACCACTTAGTGCTGCTCCCAAAAAGGCGCCAATTTGCACCACTGTTTGCATAATGCGGGAAGCCTTTTGGGCGCTAATATAACCACTAAGTGCTAGTTTAGTATTATAAGTCTCGAGTGTGCTTAAGGTAATCAAAGAGAGATAGCCGATAGAGATAGAGACAGCGATAAAACCAAAGGGGAAATCAGCGTAATGGAAAAGTGCAATCAATAAAAGAAGGCTATAGATAATGATCCGCCTTTTGTATAAATCGACCAACCGCAGTGAGGCTTTAATGCACACAAGACCGCTTTTTTTTCAAAAGATAGGGCATAAGGGTGCCCAAAGCCATGGTTACGCCCAGGAAAACCGATGAGGATGTTATGCGATAAGCATTCCAAAAATTACTTAAGAATAGAACCATATCAGAAAGATACAGCAGGACAACAAGCCCATAAAACCGAAACATCAGTTTATCCGATATAATATCAAAAAACACAATAAAGTCAATAGTTTACTTGCAATTATTTTATATGAATTCACTCAAGAATCCATCTTTTTATGTATGATTCATTTGACCATTTTTTATATAAGATTGGCATCTATGAATAGACCATAAAAAGAAAATCATGATGTAAATATTATAACGCATGGTTGCATTCAAATGAAATGAAAAGCAGATATCATTCATAACAGTTTATAAATTTTATGATACGTTTTTATCACAGCACAAATCACATTGTTTAAAAATTTAGTCGTTTGGAATTATCGATAACATACGTTTAAAGATCCCATCTTGTTTTAAAGATTGGATTGTTAATCACATGATAAAAACATAAAATTACAGTTTTCAAAATTGAGAAGCGTAAAATCTAAAAATGCTATAGCAATATCTTATTACCTATAAGAGGGTAATCGTTTGAAACTGTTATAAGATAAATTGTACCAAAAGATACGCATTTATAGAAAATAGAGATCATATAATTTTTCCAAAAATTGGGAAAAACCTCTAAAATGGCATTAAAGAAATTAACTGTTTGAACCTGTCATAAGCTTATAGGTTTAATTTA